>JAZDDD010000172.1:0-2106 GCA_036679545.1 Gemmatimonadota bacterium
GGCCGCTCGCAGTGAGTTCGTGAACCCAATCACCTTGTCGGCGCTTGAAGCGCCCCAGGGTGGCGTCCGCTGCAACGAGGGATTAGTGCCGATCCACCAGCAGACTCACGACAAAGGCGTACCAATGAACCAGCCCCCGCTCAATCACCGTTTCTCAGTTGACTGGTTCATCCTTATCGGGCAAGCCAAACGAATACAGGGTCCCGGTCGCGGAGGTGCGGAAGAACAACGTGCTGCCAGTGCCAATGTAAACGCGGCCACGTGAAACGGATGGCCCACTCCAGACCGGCTCGTCAAACGGGATTTCCTTGAGCGTGTCGCCCGTGGCCGCGTCCAGCATGACTAGGCGCTCGCTCACCGTGGTGGTGAAATACACCACTCCACCCGCCACTGCGACCCCCGAGCCGATGGGATCACCGGACTGCGACGAACCCGTCTTCGGCCTTTCGTGACGCCAGAGTTCCTTCCTGGCCGAAGGATCCATGCTTACGACTCGTCCGCCCGTGGGTGGTTTCTTGCCGATCAACAGGTAGTCGATGCCGTTCGTAAAAACCCGCTCGCCGTCCGTGGCGCATCCGGTTTGAATTCCGCCGATGGGACTCGGCAGAGCAATCATCCGCGGATCAGGCGTTGGCTCCAGTGGATACTGCGGCTTTCCACGATAGATCGGCGTTTGCTCAAGCAGCTTGCCATCCGAGGCACGAAAAACGTAGTAACCGCCATCCTTGCAGCCGACCCCGACGACTTTCGTGCCCACGTCCTCAACGGTGATTTCATAGACCTTCGGCGTGTCGCCGATCGACAGGTCCTTGTACCGCTGGGTAACGGGATCGTAAGCGGACATCGAGTGATTGAAGATGTCGCCCGCGTTGATTTGATTGACCCATTTCTCACTGCCAGACGTGGCATCGAGCGCAATCACCGCACTTGAGTACTTTGTATCTAGCCGCGGGTTATCGTCAGTGGGCTGACGGGGAGCGTTCTGCACGTCGGTTCCGAAAAAGACAGTGTTGGTTGCTTCGTCATAGGACGGTGTAGACCAGACCGAACTCGTTGCCGGTCCATGCGTGAAGACGTGTTTGCCGTTCGCGTCTTCGATGACCACCGGTTCCTTGAACTTAACGGGCTCTGGACCGATGTCGTACTTCCAAACAATCTTGCCAGTCTGCGGCTCAAACGCGATGACAAATCCCCGTCCCGTGCAGCAGGAGTAGTCGGGATCGAGTGGATAGGGATGCTCATAACTACCGCCGCCAACGATGATCTTGCCATCCGCGAGAATCGGAGACGACATAAACGTGTTTGCGTGATGGGCGTCCGGGAAACCGCTCTGCTTTGAATTGACCTTCCACACTTCCTCTCCTGTGAAACGGTCAAGAGCGTAGAACACACCTGCAACGTCGCCGAAATAGACGAAGCGATCGGTGACCAACGCCGACGCATTGATCCCGCGCTCCGTCCCAATCCTGTTGATTCCGGCATCCCCGCCGGATTGTCCGCCGCTGGGCGATTCGGTCGGCTGATAAACCCAGTCCAGTTGGCCATTTGGCTTGAGCTTGTAAAACGCAGGAAATGTCGACGTGCCGAAGTAGACATAACCGTTGACGACGGTCGGTGTCGCGTGAATAACTCCCATAGATTCGTTCGCACCCTTCGCAGGGAACCGCCACTTCTCGACGAGTTGTGGAACGGTTTCGGGCGACAATTGCTCTTCGACCGGGTTGTGGCGAGTGCCACGCACGTCGTGGTTGTACATTGGCCAGTCGTTCGGTCCTATCGGCGGTGCGTTTGGCTTTTCAGATGGCGGACCCAGCGGTGCTTTCACCAGCGGCCGTTGCAACTCACCGCCATGTTTGCCACCGTTCTTGCGGAGGAGGTTGGCAATCTCAGGCCTGACAGTTCTGATTCGTTGCAGGTTCAATTCGAGTTGCAATACTTGCGCAAAGAACTTGTAGATTCCTTCCAACTCCGGACTCCATTCGGCGGCCACGGTGTCGAGCGGAGTTTCCCCTCGGCCGTTTTGCACATTCACCTCGGCGCCTTTTTCAAGGAGCAGCTTCACAGTCTCCGGGTGACCGAAAAAAGCTGCCACGTGTAAAGCGTTTG
>JAZDDD010000173.1:0-2800 GCA_036679545.1 Gemmatimonadota bacterium
CTCCAGATCACTCGATTCCTCAGCGACGCGCGGCGAGAACTCGGTGATCAGTTCGAGCTACGGGCGTTTCATGATTTTGTTTGGAAGAATGGAAACGTGCCGATCGCTTTGCTTAGGTGGGAGCTGTTGGGGTTGGAGGACGATGTACAAAGGTTGGGGATTCGGTAGTGAGCCCAACCGGGGCGGCGCTCTGTCCGCCCCGGTACCTGGCCCTTATAATGGAAAGGGATTTTCTTCAGCCGGAGGAGCAGTTCATGTCGGATCTGGAGCTGATCACCGACCCTGGCCGAACCGGCGTGTCGCGGCGGTCATTTATCAAAGGGGTCATTGCCGCCGGGGCTGCCGTTTCATCGACGGCGTATCTGTTCAGATCGTCCGGGGCATCCGCCCGGGTTGTTGCCCAAGGTTCTATCGAACGGCTCATCACCCTAAATATCAACGGGCTGCAACGTCGAGTGGACGTTCTGCCTCACGAGACGTTGGCCATGACCATCCGCTACAAACTAGGGTGGACCGGCACAAAGCTCGGCTGTGACCGAGCCGAGTGCGGCGCGTGTACGGTATTGATAGATGGTGTGACGCGGTATGCCTGTTCGACGTTGACTCATTCGGTTCGCTCGAGTCAGATCACCACGATTGAAGGTCTCGAAGCCCCCGACGGAACACTGCATCCGGTGCAACAGGCCGTTCTCGAAGAGGGCGGATTTCAGTGCGCGTTCTGCGCACCTGGTTTCATTATGAGCATGGTGGGAATGGTGCAATCGAATCCCAACCCAACTCGCGAAGAAGCGGCCCACGCGCTCTCCGGCAATTTATGTCGTTGCGGCGATTACCAGAAAATCCTCAACTCAGCCATGCGCGCCGCGGAGCTTGTGCGGCGTAACGCCTAGCGGAGGGAGCTGACATGGCCGAACCAGCAATTGGACGCGACATTGCCCCACCCGATCTGGTCGCAAAGATCACCGGTCGAGCGAAATTTGCGGAGGACTTCCGCGCCGAAGGGATGGTTTTCGCAAAACTGCTTTTGAGTCCTATGCCACACGCGCGGGTACGACGCATCGATACCACCCGCGCACTCAGGATGCCCGGTGTTATCGACGTCCTCACGGCGGCGGATGTTCCGGCGGTGGATGGCCTCGGTGAACCCGTCCTCTCCAACGAACCCTTGTACGAAGGCGCTCCGGTTCTGGCGGTAATCGCGGAAGACGAAACGACTGCGGCAGATGCTGTTGAACAGATTCGGATTGATTTCGAAGCGTTACCATTCGTCCTGGACCCGCTTGAGAGTCTTAGGCCCGGTGGGCCTGACGCCCGACTCGGTGGCAACACGACCGTCGATCGAGAGTTGCAGTCGTTCAAATGGCCACAAGAGGTTTTCGACGATGCTGTGGCAGGCCAGCTGCCGATGGGTGACCCGGTTATCGAATGGTCCATTGAGGATCTCGATGCGGGTTTCGCCGAGGCGGATCTGGTACTTGATGAGACATTTGTTCACCAATCTTTGACACATCATCCCATGGAACCGCGGAGTTCCATGGCGTATTGGCAGAACGGAAAGCTCTTCTTACACGGTTCAACGCAAAGCGCACAGCGGACGGCGCAATGGGTAGCGAGCGCTCTGGAACTCGATCCGGACAATGTTGTTTTCATCGCGGAATATTGCGGTGGCGGATTCGGTAGTAAGATCACAAGTCAACCAGTGATGTTGATCTCCGCGTTGGCCGCGCGGAAAGTTAATCGTCCGGTCATGTTGCGTATCACGAGGTACGAGGAGAATTCTGTTGGACGCGCTCGTGCGGGTTTCCAAGCCTCTGCACGGATCGGTTTTCGGTCTGACGGAAAGGTTACTGCGTTGGACCTATACATCGTTCAGGATGCGGGTCCACATGGCGCGGGCGACTACAACACGGCCGCCACGATTGCCTCGCTTTCGTACCAACCGGACAGTATGCGATTCCGTGGTGTGTCGATTTTTACCAATACGCCTCCTCGGTCGGCACAACGCGCGCCGGGTGGAGCGCAGATTGTCTCGATGCTCGAGCCGATCATGGACAAAGCTGCCAGAGAACTTGGTGTCGATCCGTTGGCGATGCGAAAAATTAACGCGCCTGATGTCGAGACCGGTCGTGTCGGACCGAATCGCGGTCGTCTCACGAGTGTGCATGTGCGCGAGGCGCTCGACCGTGGCGCCGAGTTGTTCGGATGGGCGGAGAAGAGACAGCAAAGTGGCCAGCGCCACGGGACAAAAGTCACCGGTATTGGCATCGGCATGAGTCCCTTCGTTGGGGGGACCTCGGGTTCGGACGGACTACTCGTGATCCGACCCGATGGCAAACTCTACATCCATCAGGGGATTGGCAATCTCGGTACGCACTCCGTAGCGGACACGGGTCGGGCTGCGGCGGATGTGTTAGGTATGCCGTGGGACCGGTGTGAGATCGTATGGGGGAATACCAGCCGACACTTACCACGCAGTTCGGTTCAGGCCGGGAGCATGACAACGCACGCGCACACTCGTGCCAACCACGCCGCGGCACACGATGCGCTGCAGAAACTCCAGGAAATCGCTGCACGCGATCTCGGTGGTTCTCCGTCTGACTATGCCGTATCGGATGGACGTGTGTACCGACGGTCCAACCCGTCTCGGGGCATGAGCTTCGCTCGCGCCGCAGACCGCGCTATCGCGTTGGGCGGACGTTACAGCGGAGAAGAATACGCGGAAGACCTGCACGCATTCACGCAGAGGTCAGTCCGTGGTTTAGCGGGACAGGGATTGGTGGCCGCTGCCAAGGACAACTAT
>JAZDDD010000174.1:0-2660 GCA_036679545.1 Gemmatimonadota bacterium
GAGACGTTCTGTTTCTGCCTGCGCCACACGCAGACCGAAGGCGGTCAGTACGTAATAGCGACGGCGTGGGTCTGCACTCCGACGTTCGACGTTCGACGTTCGACGTTCATCCGCATCCGGCCCCGGCGAGCGCTCCTCTACGAGGTTGTCGCGAACCAATTTGGCGATGACGCGGTAAAGGGAGCCCGGGTCCAGCTCGATGGCACCATCGGAACGCTCCTCCACCTCTCGTTTTATGCGGTATCCGTGCGCGGGTTCATCCGAAAGCACGAGCATGATGGCATAGGTCCGCGGATTGAGGGGAAGGTGTTGTTCGGTACGTTCAAGGTCTGTCATCATATAGTGTCATTCGCCTAGAGGTAAATGACATATATATCAGATGGGACGGTCAGTCAAGATCGGCCCGCCCAAAGCAGGCTTCCGGCCAACTTGCCCTCCTCTCATAGCTTCCGTATTCTTGCCCTTTCGAACCACAGCCTTTCCCTTGAAAGCGGGGCACCGCTCTCACCGCCCGTCCTCACGTTAAACGGTGCGGAGGCAGGCTATGGGACCAACGATCCGAATGGACTCCGCCAAACGCCCCGAGGGCGATCACTATGATTGGTAAGATATTCAGCGCCATAAAGGCCCAACTCAACAAAGTGGCCAACCTGTTCTGGGAGGCTGACCCTATCGCGGTCATGCAGTTGGAGGCCGATCAAGCGGTCGAGCGTCTTAAGGAAGGACGCGAAGGGTTAGAAATTTACCGAGGACTGGTAGAACGCGTGCAACGGCAGGTCAACGCCGGCAACCGACATATGGGGAAACTAGAGGCGCAGATCAAGGCCTATCTCAAAGCGGGGGACCGCCAGACGGCGTCGAAATTCGCGCTTGAACTCGAGAAATCGAAACGGGAACTTGCCTCCAACATCGAACAACTCGACATGCACGAGGGCTCGTATCAAAACAACCTCAGGAAGATCCAACACGCGAACAAGAAGCTGGTTGAAGTGCGTGAAAAGATCCGCCGTTATGATGCTGAGCTGAAGATGAGCGCCGCCGAAGCGGAGATCGCCAAATTGGCCGAGTCGTTCCAAGTCAACGTCACCACCGACTTTGGGCAGATCGAGGAAGTTATTCAACGCCAGATCGACGAGAATCGTGGTAAAGTCCGCGTAGCCGTCGACTTGTCATCGGAGGGATTGGCAGACATAGAGGCGGAGGAACGCATGGAAGAGACGATGGCGGAAAGCGCCTTGCACCAATTCGAAGTCGAACTGGGCCTCAAATCCCCGGAAACGACACCAATGACGCCGGTGGACAAGGATCTCGGACCGGCAACCGAGCAAACAACCGCATAGGCCCACGTCGGGTTTATTAAAAGGATACGGAATATGTCGAACGGGAAGCCGAAACCTACTTTTTATCTCACTGTCCTTGCCGTCATTGTGGGCCTGGTTGGCCTCGCCGTGTGGCGATTCGGTGGCAACGTCCCAGGAATCGGGAATATCAGCCTCGATGAGCTTGTGGGGATCGAAGCGGACGATGCCGCTGGCATCACGACGGTCAAAGAATACACGTACGTTCCAGCCACACGCTTACCGGACGTGCAAGGCACCTCGGCGTATGCGCCGTTACGGGACCGTACAATCCGCTTTGCGATCAACGTGTGGGCCGGTTGGGCGCCAATCATCTATGCAAACAACGGGCTCGCTCCGGGTCGTGAATGGACCACACCAGCCGGCGAAAATTTCAAAGTCGATCTCGTTCTCATCGACGACCCGGTTTCCATGCGGGATGCATACGCCGCAGGGAACGTCCATGTCGGCTGGGCGACGTTGGATATGATGCCGTTGTTACTCGAGGGACTACAACGTGATTCACGCACCATGCCACGTGTCTTCCAGCAAGTTGACTGGTCGAATGGCGGTGATGGCATCGTCGTGCGCGATGACATCGGATCGATTGGCGATCTTCGCGGCAAGTCGATCGTACTCGCGCAAAACTCACCGTCACACTACTTCATCCTCAACGCGCTGATCAATGGCGGGGTACAACCGGGAGAGGTCAATTTCCGATTTACACAGGACGCGTTTCAGGCGGCGGCCGCGTTTAACGCAGACCGCGACCTTTCTGCCGTGGTGAGTTGGGCTCCTGATATCTATAATCTGGAGGCCGTGCAGGGAAACAAGATGCTCGTGACCACGGCCACTGCCAACAAACTCATTGCGGATGTGTGGTTTGCCCGTGCAGACTTTGCGAAAGACCACGCAGATATTGTTGAAGGTTTGGTCCGCGGAATTTTCGACGCGATGGAGGAACTCAAGACACAGACCGCTCAGCAAAGCGTCGCAACACTTATGGCGGACGGTTTCTCAATTCCGGCCAGCGATGTCATTGGCATGCTTACGGACGCGCATTCCACAAACTATGCAGAGAACCGCGACTTCTTTTTGAACCAGAACAACCCTACAAACTTTGAACGAACGTGGAATACCGCATACTTCCTCTATAGGAGGATTGGCGCGGCCGGCGAAAAAGTCCCGTTCGATCAAGTTATGGACTTCTCGGTAATTCAAAAGCTCCAATCCGAAGCCAAGTACGCCAACCAGCGCAACGAATACCAGGTGCAGTTTGCGCCCGCCGCCGCTTCTAACATTCAGGCTGAAACAGACGAGATT
>JAZDDD010000175.1:0-6292 GCA_036679545.1 Gemmatimonadota bacterium
GACCCGCCTACAATGGAAGCAACAATTCCTTCCATTATGTCACCAGTCCGGAAGCGAACGGTGGTTGTCAACGAGTTGGTCGAGGTACTCTTTGACTGCGTGCAGCGACAACGCGTGCAGGTGTGATTTCACATCGACACGATCGTCGGCTTGACACAGATAGGGTGTTTCGAGATGTCCCACCGGCTGCGTGCTGTCTTTGGACCACCGAACAAAGATCAACGCACCGCCAAACCGACGAGTCAGGTCGTCATCATCGGCATGTTCGGCAACATAAAGATCCACGGAATAGTGAGAGCCATCCGATCCCTCAAACGCCGGCGGTCTACTGTGCTTTGCGATGTAACCACCCAGCGTGCTATCCGGTGTCACAGCGGGAATTGGGCCTCCTTGAACAATCACATCTACCGCGGTTTCATCTCAGGAATAAAAATGACCGTTGGCCTGCGCCATTTGTTTGAGCGCGGGCGCCGGCGCGAAGCGCTCGCCATACATTTCGCGCAGCCGTTCCAAAACCCTCATGGCGTGCGTTGCACCGATGTCATCCAACAATCTAAGTGGCCCACCGCGAAACGGTGGAAAACCGATACCAAAGATGGCGCCGATGTCTCCGTCTCTTGGCGAACGCACAACATCCTCCTCGAACGCCCGCACGGCTTCGTTGAGCATAGCGTAAACCAAACGGTCTTCTACGTCCTGCTCAGGAACGTTCTTATCAACAATATCGAACATGTCGTACACCGCGTCATCAACACCGCGTCGCTTGCCATCTTTGTAAGAATAAAAACCCAATTGGCCTTTGCGCCCAACGCGCCCAGCCGCGACCATCTTCGAAACCGTTTCCCCGGGGCGCATCCGGTCGCCGAATGCGTCATGCATCACACGCGATCCCTTGTCCGCGACATCCAATCCAACTTCATCGAGCAAGTTGACAGGTCCCACTGGAAAACCAAAACGTTTCATACAACGGTCAATCCGATCAATCGACACACCGTCAATGATCAGTAAGCCCGCTTCGTTCAAGTAGGGCGAAAGAATGCGATTGACCCAAAAACCCGGCCGGTCCCGTACCACGATGGTTGTCTTTCCCATCCGGCGACCGAAACCAACGGCGGTCACCACAGCAACCGGCGCCGTTTTTTCGGCTACGATGACTTCCAGAAGTGGCATCTTATCGACCGGAGAAAAGAAGTGCATGCCCAGCACGCGCTCCGGCCAACGTGTAGCCTCCGCAATCCGCGAGATCGGGATGGTGCTGGTGTTGGATGCCAGGATACATGTTTGGCTGACGTGTTCGTCGAGGTCACGAAACACGTTTCTCTTTACTTCCAGATCTTCGAAGACAGCCTCAATTACCAAGTCTGCTCGACCAAATCCTGCCCAGTCGGTGCCGCCGGAAACCAACGCCTTCAAGCGGCGATGGTCGTACCTCGTCAACCGGCGTCGCCGAAGTCGACTATCCAAAATCTTGCGAGCGTTGGCAAGTCCTGCTTGTACCCGCGGCAACTCCGAGTCGCGAAGCCGCACATCAACACCCGCCTTTAGCACAGCCGTACCACCAATGCCCGACCCCATAAATCCCGCCCCGACAACACTGAGCGCATCGACCGGTTGTGGTTTGGGCGGCTCACCCTGTACGCCGGAATCCTTCTTGAGCTCGCGGGTCGCAAAGAAAACTTGGACAAGTTTTCGGGAAACAGGACCAACGGCAAGACTTGCGAAGTGTTGCGCCTCACGCTCGAGGCCCGCAGTTATGCCTTTAGACAACCCCACACGGACTGCATCAAGTGCGGCTAGGGGAGCCGGATAATTACCACCCGTCTTCTTTTTGACTTGTTTGGCTGCCATTCGGAACAAAACGAGGCGACCGATTGGGTTTTTTTCCAAAAGAAGAGACGCCAGCCCTTTTTGTTTCCTGACCGGTCTCCATCCCGACGCTAAACGCCGCGCTGCAGCGTGCGCCACTTCTTCGAGAATTGCAGGGTGCACCAACTCATCTACCATACCTTGACGAAACGCACGTTTACTGGGAAGCGTTTTGCCAGCGAGAATCATATCCAACGCAGCACGAATGCCAATGAGGCGCGGCAGGCGCTGGCACCCTCCCGCCGCCGGCAAAATACCGAGCTGTACTTCAGGCAAACCCAACTTTGTACTTTCGTCAGTTGTGGCAACCCGATACGTGCATGACAGTGCGGCTTCTAAACCGCCACCTAAACACGACCCATTGATCGCTGCAACGACCGGTTTACCAAGTTCGCCAAGTCGATTGATCAAGTTCTGACCGCGTCGTACCAAATCAAGCGCTTGTGCTTCATTCTTGAGCGCGACGAACTCATCGATATCTGCACCGGCAATAAAGTTGTTCGGCTTGCCGGACTGAAATATCACAGCCGAGACGGAACGATCACCTCGGATGTTCTCGAGGTGGTCTTCGAGTTCCAACCCAACGGATCTCGAAATCGTGTTGACCGGTTGATCCGGTACGTTGAGCAACAGCGTAACCACGCCGTCGTTTTCGCTGCGTGTAAAGGAAGTCACGTCAGCCCCGTTCCAAGACCATGGCAAAACCCATCCCGCCCTGCGCGCAGACGGAAATCAACCCAAACTGGACATCGCGGCGTTTCATCTCGTTTGCGAGCGTTGTGGTTATTCGACCACCGGTAGCTCCAAAGGGGTGTCCGATGGAAATGGATCCACCCATGACGTTCAACGTCTCCCAATCGACCTGTCCGATCGCTGCAGAACGCCCGAGTTTTTCCTCAGCCCATTTCTTGGATTCGAAGGCTTGGATATTGGACAGCACTTGAGATGCGAAGGCTTCGTGCATTTCCACCAGACCAAGCTCACTCCATGTGATCCCTGCCCGGTCAAGCGCCTTGGGCACGGCAAAGGCCGGTCCCATCAAGAGCTGGTCGCCCGGATCCAACGCCGCAATAGCGTAGGATCTAATGAAGGCGATGGGCTCATAACCGAGTGCGCGGGCACTTTCTTCCGCCATCAGAACAACCGCGGAGCCACCATCGGTCAGCGGGGACGCATTCGCCGCGGTTACGGTCCCGTATTTCCGGTCGAAAGCCGGCCGCAATTTGGCCATTTGCTCCAGCGAGGTATCGGTGCGAATCCCGTTGTCCGCGTGGACCGGATCGCCTTTGACATCGTAAATCGGTGCTATTTCTTGAGTTAGGCGACCATCACCCGTGCCGGCCGCCGCTTTTTGATGGCTCCGAAGCGCGAACTCATCCTGAGCCGCTCGTGAGATGCGGTTCTCTTTGGCCATTTTCTCAGCCGATTGGCCCATGGACTGACCGGTAGACGGCTCCGCAATCGCCGGCGCAACCGGTATTAAGTCTTTCGGACGCACCTTCGCAATCAGCCCTACCCTCTGGCCTAAAGTCTTGGCTTTGCTCAACTTAACCAGGGTTTCGCTGAAACGTCTTGTATGGAGAATGGGCACGTCTGAGAGACTCTCGGCGCCGCCCGCTACCACAACATCAGCATAGCCTCGTGCGATTTGATCCGCCGCCTGGCTGATTGCCGAGTTGGCGGAAGCACAGGCCCGATTGACGGAGGCAGCCGGAATGGTTTTGGGAAACTGCGGAAGCAAACTGACTTCACGGGCTAAATTCGGTACCAAGGCTGAGGGCACCACTTGCCCAAAGTACATCTCGTCAACGAGGGCACCATCCAAATTCAGGCGCTCGACCAGTTCCACCGTTGCCCGGCGAGCGAGATCGACCGCGCTAACGTCCTTAAGGACCGTTCCGGAACGGCAAAACGGGGTCCGACAACCCCCGACGACGGCAACACGACGACCAGTAGGCGACGGCATGGGGCAAAGCTAGTTGGGACAACGGTCTGCTGCTACACTGGCCACTTGTGAATTTGACCGGGTCTCCACCATCATTGTTCGCGGCGGGCCAGGACGCTCGCCCGCGCGGCACTGCGTATATCGATGACTTCCGTCACCTCACGACCGAATACCAGCCCGAGGGGGCCAATGAGTTTGAACAACTCGCCCGGTTCGAGTAGATGATCGGGACTAGTGGGACCCCACCCAAATCTCACTTGGCTTCTGAGATATGTCTCACCAACGAACCACCCTCCGGGCGTCACGGCGTCCACGAAGACGGGGAAGCGCCGCCGGTCCAGATAGTTGAAGAGGAGCACCACGTCGAATCCCGCGGGGATGTCCATGACTTCGAGATCAGCCATCACGAAAGTGATATTGACGTTGTTCCGCGACGCACGCTTCCTGGCCGCCTGCAGTTTCTTTTCATCGTTGTCGATTCCAACAACGTCGGCCCCTCGCAGGCCGGCGGCCACAGCGTGTCGACCGGTGCCGCACGCCAAGTCCAAGACACGCATCCCGGGCGTTATGATATACTCGTGCCCATGAAACCATGTGCTCGGCCGCCCGTCAGAGGCATCGACAGTCTTATCCATGCACCTAAGTTAGGCCCGTCGTAACGCCGCCCGTGGACGCACCCTTCTCCCAGGCCACTCGGAACAAGAACCTCAGCGAGATGGCCTCGCGACCGGTGGATCTGTTGGTTATCGGCGGCGGGATCAACGGCGCTGGTATTGCGCGGGATGCAGCAATGCGCGGGTTACGAACAGCCATCGTCGATAAAGGCGATTTTGGTGGTGGTACGAGCAGCAACTCTTCACGACTCATACACGGTGGCCTGCGGTACCTGGAAACCGGCCGGTTGCGTTTGGTATTTGAGTCATCGCGCGAAAGACGCATCCTTCTCTCCATAGCGCCACACCTCGTTTGGCCGCAAGCGTTCGTTTTCCCCATTCACAAGGGGAACCGCATCTCCCTGTTCAAACTTTCCTCTGGTCTAGCACTGTACGACTTACTAGCGCTATTCCGCAATGTTCGGCCGCACCGAATGCTGGGGAAGCAAGGGGTGCTGCGTGTTGAACCAAACCTTCGCAGCCGTGATCTCGCGGGCGCCGGTTTGTACTACGACGCGAGATGCAACGACGCCCGCCTCACGATTGCTACCGTTCGGAGTGCTCACGACCACGGCGCCCTTGCAGCGAACTACGTCGTGGTCGATGATCTCGAGCGGGCCGACGGACGGATCACGGGTGCCCGAGTTACCGACCGTGTGAACGGCACCAGCCATGTGATCCACGCCCATGTCATCGTTAACGCAACAGGTCCTTGGTCAGACGAGCTTCGACGCCGCGAACAAGAAACGGGGCTTCTGTATCACACAAAAGGCGTACATGTCGCAGTTCCGCAGGAGCGACTGGGCAATAAAGAAGCGGTAACGTTGATCTCCCCTATCGACGGCAGAATCTTGTTCATCGTGCCGTGGGGGGAGTTGTCCTACATCGGTACGACGGATACGCACGAAGAACTCAACGCGGACGACGTCCGCGCCACTGGTAAAGATGTGATTTACCTACTCCGGTCGGTAAACGCGCTTTTCCCCAGAGCCAGACTTACGCCCCACGATGTCGTATCGACGTGGGCAGGCGTCCGACCGTTGGTACATTCTCCAAAAGCGAACAAACCCGCCGCCATACCGCGCGAACACCTCATCAAGGAAGGGCCCACCGGGCTGATCTCCGTCCTGGGCGGTAAACTCACAACATACCGCGAGATATCTGCACAAGTCGTCGATAAAGTTGCCGCCCGACTTAAAGAATTGGACGGAAGGCAAGTTGGGAGACGGCCTCCCACCGACAAGGAGCCTCTGCCGGGTGGGGAGGTGAAGGACCTCGACGTTCTGGTGCGTGATGTGGTTGGCGAGGGTTACTCGAGAGAAACGGCCGAATATTTAGTAAGATGCTGCGGGACGGAAACGGCAGCCGTTATTCGATTGGCTCAATCAGAACCAAGGATGGCAGAGCCAATTGTCGGCGGTCATCCGGCCATCAAAGCCCAGATGGTTCATGCGTTACGACGAGAGATGGCAATGACATTGACCGATCTCATGATGCGACGCACTCACCTCTTTTATGAGGTGATCGGGCACGGCGTGCCTGAGGCACCGACGGTTGTGGATCTTGCGTCCGAAGAGTTGGGTTGGGATGCCGGGCGGAAGGCATCGGAGTTAGCGGCCTACCTCGAAGAGATCCAACGATCAATGGCCTTCCGCGATGAACTGGGCGAGTGATGGCGGATCAACACTCAACTCTCGACACTCAACACTCAACGCTCAGCATCAACGTTCGACACGTAACTCTCAACCGAAGCCGCCGCCCCAATGAACGTTGAACGTTGATGCTGAGTGTCGAGCGTTGAGTGTTGAGTAGTGTCGAGTGTTGATTA
>JAZDDD010000176.1:0-3223 GCA_036679545.1 Gemmatimonadota bacterium
ACTGTTAATTGCTTATCGACTGCTTCCGATAAAATTTTTCCAGGGACTGAATCTGGGCAAGGTGGGTGACGGTCTCGCGATCGTTATCATGTTCCATTTCACCTGTATCGGCTGGTTGTTGTTCCGCGCCGAGAATATGACGCAAGTGTGGAGCATGTTTGTGTCGGTCTTCGGGAATTTCGGACTCAACGCTGCCGCGATGCAGACGCTCGTTGCCGTCTTGGGTTTTTCGGCGATTCTGGTGATCGTGCAGTTTATTCAGTATTTCAAGAACGACCTGCTCTTTGTGTTTCGCTTGCCAGTCCCCCTTCGCGGCGCCCTGTGCGGCGTCATCCTATACTTTGTGTTGATCCACGGAGCCGTTTCGGATGCCTTCATCTACTTCCAATTCTAAACTGCGATCCGCGATCCGATTTGGCGGTAAGCTCGTAGCGTTTGGCCTGCCGTTCGTTTTGACGCTCGAAGTAGCAACGCGGTTAGATCAGTATTTCCGATACGGTGCTCCGCTGTTGGGGAGTTACACCTACGACGCCGCCTTGTACGAACGCGACGAGCTTGGCATAAAAGGCAAACCATACGGCCGTTTCGAGAAGTGGACCTTGAATGGGTTCGGGTTGCGTGGGCCGGAGATTCAAGCGACCAAGACCGAGGGCACCGTGCGGGTTGTGAGCGTCGGGGCGTCGGAAACATTCGGGCTTTTCGAAACGCCGGAGCACGAATGGCCTCGGCAGTTGGAAGCACGTCTCCGTCGGGGCAATCAGGATGTGGAGGTCCTGAACGCCTCTATTGCGGGAATGGGGCTGCGCCGCCGCCTCGAATTTTTTAAAAACCGGATTCTGGTCTTACAACCCGATGTCGCGCTGCTCATGCTAGAGTACAGCAGTTATGTCGGCATTGTGATTGCCGAGGAACGGGACTCCTTGCGTCGTTTGGAAGGCCCTGCGCGAGCGGCACTGGATTTTTCGTTGTCCCCCCGCATCGTCAAGAAGACGAAAGACGCCGTGATTCCGCGTCTCCCAGCTCCGGTTCGCAAGCTGTATCAAGATCTCCTCATTGGTTTCCGCGTTTCCCGTATCCGCGCAAGCCTGGGCGCCGAATTCGCAAGCTACCGCAGTGTCCGTGAAGCGGAGATAGAGGAATATGAGGAAGATTTGATCGGGTTCCTCGAGTTGACAAGAGGGCAGGGAATCGAGCCGGTCATTTTGATCCCAGCGTTACTCATCAACGAAACAAGCTTGCGGGACTTCAACGCCAATTTTCCATATCTTGCCAACAGCTGGATGAATGAAGCACGAGAATTGTTTCCGGCCATCGCGCGTCGCATCGGGGCCGAGCATGGGGCTAGGGTGATCGATCTGTCCATGGCTGTGACGGGGCGCGAAGAAGAGTTGATGATGGACATGTTCCATTTCAACGACGAGGGAGCGGCGATCGTGGCCAATGCCATTGCCCAAGAAATCCAATCGGTGGTGCGTGATATCAACCTTGAAGCGCAACATTGAGGGTGTTCCGAACATAACTGGGACACCGCGCAGGCCTTCGCGCGATAGACACCCGCCGGTGATGGACGAATAGTAGCCCCTGACTACCTTTGTATGATCGACTGGATCCCGTAAGTTTTGATGGCCTGCCGACACCGGCATGGCAAAAGAACAAGGGAATGACATGCAAAAGCTCGTCCAAGGTATCCATCAGTTTCAGCATGACATTTTCAGTGCAAAACAGCGGCTGTTTGAAATGCTCGTCGAGGGACAACAACCGTTGGCGTTGTTTATCACCTGCTCGGACTCGCGGATTGATCCAACTCTGCTGACGCAAACCGAGCCGGGCGAACTCTTCATATTACGTAACGCAGGCAACATCGTTCCGCCCTACGGGGCGGTCCATGGCGGAGAAGCGGCCACCATCGAGTTTGCGGTAAGGACCCTGGGTGTGAAGGACATCGTGGTTTGCGGGCATTCACACTGCGGCGCAATGACCGGACTCCTTGCACCGGACACGTTGGACGATCTCCCGGCGTTTCGCAGCTGGCTGTCCTACGCCAATGCCACACAACGCATTATACGGGAGAACTACAAACATATTTCGGAATCCACGGCCCGACTGACAGCGACGGTGGAAGAAAACGTGCTTGTCCAACTGGAGCATCTTCGCACGCATCCATCCGTTGCCACTGCATTGGCGAGACATGAACTCAACGTTCACGGTTGGGTCTATCAGTTTGAGACCGGACAGGTTTACGCCTACCGCCCCGATCGAGGACAATATCTCCCCATCGAAGGTGCGGTAGCTCCGTCCTCGACAACCCAATTCCCCGCCATCTGACATTTTGAACGCACGAGGACTGGGCGTCGGTTGAACGAATGTCCGGTCACTACGGCGTATACTTGGGCGCCCACTCCGCGGCGCTATCGAACGTCAGACGAACGATGTTTGTCCCGTCCGCATTCATCCTGAAAATTTCTCCACCACTCCCCACGCTATTGGAGACCCAGATGATCTGCAAACCATCGTTGGACCATTCGGGAATAAAGTCGAAAGTGGTGTCGTTGGTCAGTCGCGTCAGACCGGTCCCATCGGGCTGGATCTTGTAGACCTCTGTTGTGTTGCCACCCACACCATCTCGATCGCTCACGAACGCGATACCACCCAGACCCCAGGATGTTTCGAAGTCACGCTCCAAAGGGCTGTCGGTGAGGTTTGTTTCGTTGGTACCGTTCGCGTTCATGGTCCATACGTCGAAGCCGCGGTAGAACACGATTTGTAAACCGTCCGGTGACCACGACGCTTGGAAATCGTCAACAACGTTGCTCGTGATGTTCGTTTGACTTGTGCCGTCCGCGTTCATGACGAACACTTCGGAATCGCCGTCGCGCTCACTCAGGAACAGGATCTGTGTCCCGTCTGGAGACCATTCGGGTAGGCGATCGCGTCCGGCGGCAGTCGTGAGCTGCGTGACACCGGAACCGTTGGCGTTCATGACGTAGATGTCATGGTCCCCGCCACGAGTGCTGTTGAATACGATTTTTGTCCCGTCTGGTGATACCGACGGCCGTTCGTCTGAGAAGTACGGATTGTTGGTAATGTTTGTGACACTCGAACCGTCGGCATTCATGACGAACACGTCAGTGTCAAACGTTCCGGTATCTCGGTCGCTCTCGAAAACGATCTGGCCACTGAGCGGTGTCACGGTTGAAACCTCGCTCGAGTACGGACTGTTGTC
>JAZDDD010000177.1:0-3503 GCA_036679545.1 Gemmatimonadota bacterium
CCCCCAACCTTCCATTTGGCGACCGCAGTGTGCGGTTCGAGCGTCAATCCGTAGGCCGACAAATGAGACACACCGTGACATGCCAGGGTCTCCGCATCGGCGGCTGGATCCGCATCCAGGTGTTCGGGCAACCCGAAGATCACGTCCGCGGAAATCGAATCGATGTCTGCAACCTGGAGTGCGTCCAGTGCCCGAAGCGAGTCGTATTCCGTGTGTGTCCGGTGCATCCAAGCAAGCGTTTCCGCGTGAAGCGATTGCACGCCGAGCGACACGCGACTGATACCCATCTCATGCCAAGCCCGGGCTACGGACACATCCACGTCATCAGGGTTGGCTTCGAGCGTAATATTCAACGATTCGTCTTTGCCGCACGTGCGACGAATGGAGTCGATAAGACGGATCAGTTGGCTTTGGGAAAGCAATGACGGCGTACCACCGCCGATATAGAGCGTGTCCAGTGAACTACGCCCCACCGAGCCGTCCCGGTCGCGTAACGCGAGTTCGGCAACGATTGCGTCCACGAACCGTTCACTGGGGACACTCCGCCGCACCGCGATCGAGAAATCACAGTATGAACACCGTCGCCGACAGAAGGGAACGTGTACATAGAGATGTTTGTAGGACGAAACCGGCGAGACCATTACTGCGGGTCACTTAGGAACGAGATACGACCGTACTGCATTCCCGACCGTTGTGAAATGAGCCCTCGTATCTCCAGTGCGGTAAGGATGGGCAAAAGATCCGACACTTCGGTGTTGGCGTGGCTGGCCAGCTCATCTACGTGACTCAATCCGTTGTCAAGCAACTCAATGACTCTGCATTCCGACTCTGTGAGATTAGACGGCAAAGTGACTTGGGGAAATTTAGGATCGATTCCGTACTCTTCTAACACATCGCGCGCATCGACGACCGGTTTAGCACCCATCTGAATCAATCGATTCGTACCAACCGACAGGGATCCGGTTATCGGCCCCGGGACGGCCATGACTTCCCTGCCTTGCTCCAAGGCGGACTCCGCCGTGATCAGCGCGCCAGAATTCTTTCGCGCCTCTACGACCAGCGTGACTCTTGCAAGCCCGCTGATGACACGATTGCGCTGTGGGAAACTCCCGGCGGTTGGACGCTGGCCCGGCGGATGTTCCGTCAACAGACAACCGGTAAACAACACCGTGTCCGTTTCCGAGCACGCCGATTGACGCACCACCGCCGTTTAACGCCGCCCAATGTGCAAGCGCGTCCAACCCACGCGCCATTCCACTTACAACAACCAACCCCGCTTGCGCCAACGCGGTGGTAAGTCGTTCACACGCCTCCTGACCGTATTTTGTATGGACACGAGATCCAACAACTGCCACGGCGGGTTTTTGTAACAGGGTCAAGTCGCCCCGGGCGAACAACAATACCGGTGTGTCCGGGATGTTACGCAAAGCGGCGGGAAAGTCGTCATGATGTGGAAGCAACACAGATGATTCAAGCCGTTTGCTGGCCGCCATCACTTCCTTGGCCCGATCCAACCTTACCGCACGCACAGCCGCCGTTACGGCCGGCCCCATACCGGGCACCTCCCCCAACTCCTTTCGCGACGCGGAAAGGACGGCGTCAGCACTCCCGAAGCGTTCAATTAGAATGTTGAAACGAAAGCGCCCGATCCCCGGGGTCAGTGCAAGCGCAACATGCGCGAGCGGCACCGACATGGTCCGGGTCAGGGAAGCAGCGCGGCGTCGGACTCCGGTGCCCGCCGTGCGCTCACGATTTGCCACATGAGGTCCTTGAGTTCTTCCAATCCCTGCCGCGCTGCTGACGAGATGTGGACAGTGCCGGCCGAGTCCGGCGCGCTTACGCCGGGTGGATCGTCTCCGGTGGCAATCAAATCCATCTTCGTGATAACTATCATGTGGGGGCGTTCAGCAAGCTCAGGGCTGTATAATCTCGCCTCACGGCGAAGAAGCTCATAGCAACGTTGGTGATCAGGTGCATCTGCGGGAATCAGATACGCGAGCACCCTGGTTCTTTCCACGTGTCTGAGAAACCGGTCGCCAAGCCCTTTGCCAGCGTGTGCGTTTTCGATGATACCCGGGATGTCTGCAACGACCAGACTCCGGGAACCTGACAAACCACATACGCCTAGCTGTGGGGTGAGCGTGGTGAACGGATAGTCAGCGATCTTGGGATGCGCCGCGGAGACCACGGAGAGCAATGTACTTTTGCCGGCATTCGGCTCTCCCAACAGACCCACATCGGCAATGAGCTTGAGCGAGAATTCGAGGCGTCTGCTCTGCCCTGACCCACCGGGATGCCATTCACGAGGGGACTGATGAGTTGGCGTTGCGAATCGCGCATTGCCGCGACCTCCCCGACCACCGCGTGCGACCAGAACCTGGTCCCCGGGCTTGAGCACCTCGCCGATTAGGCCGCCATCGGCATCGTAGACAACGGTGCCTGCCGGAACCGGAAGCACCGCATCCGCGCCGGATTTACCGGTTTTGTTCCTACCTTCGCCATGACGGCCACCCTCTGCCTTCCAGTTGGTGCGATACCGATAGTCGAGCAAGGTCGTGAGATTCGAATCGACAACGACCCAGACGTCACCACCCTTCCCACCGTCCCCGCCATCGGGACCACCTTTGGGCACGAACTTTTCCCGACGAAAGGACATGGCGCCGGCGCCGCCGTTTCCGGCGGACACGTCCACGGTTGCTTGATCGATGAAAGTCACGCACGGAAGGTATCAAGTCCTGGTCCTTTCGTGTGCAACCAATTCACATCGGCCAGGTGCCAAAAACTTCGTTCGCCTGCGTCTGGTGAGGGACCCCGAGGCGTCTTACCATTCCAGCAATTTCATTTGACCAGGTGAGATTTGACCGACTTTCGCGTACGCTCGATGCGCGGAGACATTGAGGAGTCCGTTCACGATGTGTCCGTCGCTGTTGTAGAAATCGCTTCCAACGGGACCGCGAAAAAAAGCCGTACTTACGGCATACCCAGCGGTCCCGTTTCCCTGCGGTCCGCGGCAAAACCGTTTCAGGTTCTGCCACTTTTCAACGGCGCGGCCGAGCGGTTTGATGTTACACCGAAAGAGATCGCGTTGGCGTGCGCATCCCACAACTCAGAAGTGACGCATGTTCATTTGGTGAAAGAATTTCTGAATCGACTTGCTTTGGCCGAGGACGTTTTGGCGTGTGGGCCACATCGATCGTTGTTCAACGAATTGGGGATCTGGCAGCGGGAGGGCAAGGTGACCAAGCCCACGTTGGAGAAACCATCTGCGGTCGCAAGCAACTGCTCGGGGAAACATACGGCCATGCTGGCAGTGGCCATAAACGCTGGAAACTCACCAAACGATTATTACCAATCCACTCACCCCGTGCAGCACGGATGTCGTGAATCCGTACGGAGTATGGCTGATGTTAGCGACGACGCTGTTAGCTCGGGCGTCGATGGCTGCGGTGTGCTGTGTTTTGGTGTGCCGTTGGACGGTATTGCTCTCGCCTTTGCACGCCTGA
>JAZDDD010000178.1:0-3903 GCA_036679545.1 Gemmatimonadota bacterium
CTGCAGCTGGTGGTTGGCTGTCTGCACAGCGTCGAACTCCAGGCGAAACGATCCGATGAATCGATACACGTCCTCGTCGTTCTTCATCTGCGCAATCGTCGCCAGCGGATTGCTGCGCTCGAACGGGTTGTCGGGGAACGTGCCGTCGGCCCGCCGCCTCAGATCGACGATGTTCGGTGTGAACGGAAAGACCATGTATGGGCTCACGCCCGCGTTGTCGTTGTTGGTCAGGCCGCGCTGCGCCAAGGTGTGCAGGGCGTTGGTGCTGACGACGGCCCGAAACCGATCGGAGAAACGCTGATCGATGTTCACCCGGATCGACTGCTTTTCGAATCCGGTATTCTGCATGATGCCTTCGTCGTCCTTCCACAACCCCGAGATAAAGTACGTCGTATTCTCGCTACCCCCGCTGGCGCTGATTTGCGTCTCGGCGGAGAGCGCGTTTCGGCCGGCGAGAGCTTCCTCGTGATCGAAGGTCTGGCCGGATGCAAAACCCACACTAGCGGCGGTTCCCGCTCCGCCCCACGCGTCCACTTCGGCGGCGTCATTAAACGTGCGGAATCCCAGTTTGTTGGACAGATCGAAGAATCCAAAGCGCTGGGTCACGTTCACCCGAGTCTGTCCCTCGCGGCCACGCTTGGTCTGGATGATGACCACGCCGTTGGACGCCTTCGAGCCGTAGATCGCCGACGCGGACGCCCCCTTCAGGATCTCGATGCTCTCGATGTCGTTGGGGTTGATGTCCACGATCCGGTTGACCTGCCCGTCCTGGGTTGCGGACGAGTTCGAGCCCGAGCCGGCTCGCGTCACAGCGTTCGTGTTGGAAGGAATGGCCACGTTGCTGACAATGACCCCGTCGATCACATAGAGCGGTGAGTTCGCCCCTGCGATCGTGGACACGCCGCGAAGCTGGACCTGAGCACCGCCGCCCGGCGCACCAGAGTTCGTGTACACGTCCACTCCGGCCACCTTCCCCTGCAGGGCGTGCTCAATACTCTGGGCGGTCACCCGCGTGACCTGCTCGCCCGTTACCGTAGCGACGGCGTTGGCCAGGTTGCGGCGTTCTATACCTGTGCCGCGCCCAGTGACCACGATCTCCTCGAGATTGAACACGTCGAGCTCGAGGGTGACGTCGATGCTGCTAGCACCCGACGCTACAGTGAGCGCAGCGCGCTTATAGGCGATCCGCGACACGGTCAGCTCCACGTTACCGCTCGGCACTCCGATGGTAAACGATCCATCAGCCCGGGTCAGGACGGAAATATTCGTCCCGCGAACGGCCACCCGCGCCCCGTCCACCGGCGTCCCGGAACTCGCCTCCGTGACCTGCCCGGTCACCACCCGTGTTTGGGCTGACACGTGGGCCACTCCAGCCGCCGTGATAAAGATCAGTGCAAATAAAACTTTTCTGGCTTTCATCCTAGCTCCTCCTATTGGTCAAGGAATTCGGTACAGAGCCCTACCACAAAACTTTTCTGGCTTTCATCCTAGCTCCTCCTATTGGTCAAGGAATTCGGTACAGAGCCCTACCACCACACCTTGGTGGGAACATCAGAAATGATCGTGTGCGTCCTTCAGCATAGGAGTCACATTCGCTCCCGTTTTGAGTATGTCCTTCAGTATTAGAACTGTCCAGCCTCAGGGATTGGGTTTTCGGCGAGTCTGCTGGGTCCTCTCCCTGTCGTGCTGGGCGTATTCCTTTAATAACAGGAAGGCCATTGGCATCGGTCCAACGCCAGGGCGTGGTGTTGATAGAGGCCTGACGCGGGCGAGCCCTTACGCATCGTGGGTACAGTGCTTTTCTTTAATCGCAGGCGAGTCAGAGAGGTCCGCGATGTTCAAACGATTCTTCGTCATAACTTCCGTCCTGACGCTTACAAACACGATTTTCCTGTCCGGTCAGGAACGAACCCTTGTTGGCCGGGTCACCGACGCGGTGACGGGACAGCCCGTTGCAGACGGAGTGATTTCCATCCAAGGTGAGGGCAATCGCGACGCTCTCCGATCTGTCCTTCACCTAACTGAAGGCACATTTACAGCGTCCGTGCGCGCGGATGGCTATCGAACACAGGACGTCGAGATCGCCACCGGTCAAACCACGTTGTTTGTGGCTCTGCAACCTGGGGCGCTGACACTTGCAGGTGTTGTCGCGACAACCGGTCCCGGGGGTCTCCGGAATACGCCAACATCCACTGCAAATGTCCTTGGGGCGCTCCTCGGAACGGCGCCGAAAAACAACGTGCTTGGCGGACTGCAGGGCAAGATCGCCGGTGCCGATGTTCAACTGAATTCGGGCGTGCCGGGTGGGGATTTTCAACTCACACTGCGCGGCGTCAAAACAATTCTCGGTTCGTCGTCACCACTCTTCATTGTCGATGGCACGTATGTGAGCAACGTATCGATCCCGACAGGTGCCACCGGTGTCACAGGCGGTCAAGAAGCGCTGCCAACACGTATCGCCGACATCAATCCGGATGACATCGAGAGCATTCAGGTTCTCAAAGGCGCGGCCGCGGCAACTATGTATGGTTCAAGAGGATCCAATGGTGTCGTCATCATAACGACGAAACGCGGTGGCCGGTGTTGACTGACCGGGAACCTCGAAACTGCTCGAGCCCATCGACGGTCCCAGTCGGAACAGCGATACGCCTTCGGACGACCAACACGCGAGCCATCCAACACGTTGAAATTTTGAACGTCGATGGTGGTATCCGGCGGAGGTCACGCACTGGGCCGGTTGCCTAGCGTCGCCACCTCACGTAGTCGAAACTCCAATGATAGAGCTGTGAAAACTGTTTCCCGCTTCCAAAAAATCCGTTGACTGCCGCCTCTGCGAAAAGCTGATCGCCCTTTGGCCCAAACTGTGTTTGCCCCATCTTATACAACCACGCAAACGCCGGCGCGACGAGCTGGTACACATCCGGTCCCCATGATCCACAACTTCCACGACCCGGATTACGAATCCCAATAACACAGCTATCCCATAACTTGTCCATCGCAGTTTGGACCGCAGGTAAGATGCGTGCATCTGAAGGGTCAACTTCTTCGAAGTGGCGAATGAGTGCCTCCGCAAGTAAACCAACCATGAAGGCTTGTCCCTCTGGATGATCGACACTAGCCGATAGCTCCGGTATCGATTCGGTGATCAAGTTGTCGTAACCAGCGGGTTTCTGACCCGAAACGCGAAATTCATCGATAAGTGCCTCAGCGATGTAGGCGCGTTCCCGAATACTCTGTCCCACGTTCAAATGCGCAAATGGAGATGAAAACGCCAACTCACGAACCGCGTCGCGCGAAACCACATCGCCAGTGTCTTCAAAGTGCATCCGCAAACCTTGCGTGAAAACCTCGAAACCGAATGGAAGTCCCGGCGCCGGGTTGAATGCCCACGGACGATATACGTCAACCACACGTTGCGCGCATGCCTTCCATTTGTCATCGTTGGTGTACTCCGCCATCTGATAGTACACCTTGATACCGTCGTAATACCAAACCGATTGTTCGCCGTTACAGCAGGTTGGACTTGGTGGCGGAATCGGCTCGGTGCAAAATCTGTCGCCACCCTCGAGCATCCGTCGCTCCCAGGTCGCGAGTTGCGGAATCGGATCTCCCGACGGTCCGGTCGAGACGTTCACGGTGGCGCCATCGCTGACGCCTTCGCTCGTGGCAAAAATGTTTGTCGAGCCCTGTGCTACCGCGGTCGCCAGTCCGTTGAGGTTCACTGACGCAACACTCTGGTTGTCACTGCTCCAGATTATCTCGCGGTTGTTGAGGGTATCTCCTTGCGCGTCCAGCAATGTCGTGACGAACTGCACGGTTTCGTTTGGTGTCAAAGAAGCGATCATGGGACTGACAGTCACCGTTGCAACGGGAGCGAGCGATGCCTCGATTGAAACGATGGCC
>JAZDDD010000179.1:0-4798 GCA_036679545.1 Gemmatimonadota bacterium
GGTCAGACCGGCGTAGCGAACCCCGAGCGGCAGGGGCTCAACTCAGCGCTCCTCGGCGATGGCGACCCACTCAACGTTACAGAGGAGCACCCACATCACCGAGGCAAAATCCCTCTATACAGCCCACTTTGGGACGTACATCCTGCGGTCTGGACGGCCGCCGCCATTGCCAACGGCGAACGTAGACGGCTTGACCATCACGACGACATCGCAGAGGCTGTCGAAGATGGGCTGTTGGTCAGCGGTGGCGCTGGGCCAATGAATCCCGCGTTGGGTGGATTGCGAGCTGCTGGCTTCATCGTCAACTGCCCCATTGTCGCGCTCAACTAATTCTGCATTTGATGATTGCCGAGAAAGGGGAGCTTCGTGCTCCCCCGATCGGCGACATACTACCCCTCGATCGGGCGCCCGGAATGTGACTTAGTCACAGACCTTATTGCCTCATGCGGTTATGAATTTGCACAAATGACTCGGTATTCACCATTATCCGCGGTGCGTGCCGGGCCGGTGGACGTCGCGTAATTTGCGGCGGACACCGGTTCTGCATACGAGGTCGCTCTTTTGACTATGCTGAACAGCCCGACTCTCCCGAGAGAGGCGGCTTGGAGCTTTGTGTCGGACTCATCGGCTCCATCGGCGGGAGGATCGAAGCGCCGGAGACGCAGTACAGCATACTCATTATAGTACTCAGCAGTTCACGATGGTGCTCGGCGGTTTACGGGGCTTTTGGGGTGTCCAGATGCGACGGAGCATTTGGCGTCCAAGAGGGTACTGCGGACGGTTGTCGAGCCTTAGAAGCGTATCGCCGAGCGTATTTGGTGTTCACTCTTTGCAAAATATGGGGTGATCGTGTTTACATCTCGCCTACTTTGCCGGGTCGCAGTTTTCTCAATTGCCTTTGGAATGGCGTGCGCCCCGACACCGGTCCAATGTTCAACGGGTTATTGCGGCACAATTGTTGTGTTACAACCCGCTCCGACGGAAACACTTTTCCCGCCCAAGATCCGCACGGCGGGCGACATTGCGTTGGCGGAGTTGCTCTTCCTACCTCTGGCAGAGATTGGTCCGGAACTCAACACCACGGATGATTCGACATTCATTCCCCGTCTTGCTTCGTCGTGGATCTTTGAAGACTCTGTGACGCTGGTCTTCAACATGAACCCGGACGCTCGGTGGCATGACGGTGCCGTGGTGACGGCACGGGACGTGGAGTTCACGTTTGATGTTTACACCGACACGTTGATTAGTGCCATTCCGGCACAGTCATTGGAGTCCATCGAAACCGTTGTGGCGCGCGATGATTCAGTAGTTGAGTTCAAGTTCAATCAGTATCACCCTGAGCAGTTCTATACGGCCACGTACCACATGCGAATCCTGCCGAGCCATGTACTCGATTCAGTTCCGAGAGACCGGCTCTCTGCGCATGATTTCGCGGAAAACCCGGTGGGCAGCGGTCCGTACCGTTTTGGGCAATGGAGCCGCGGTGAATTCATCGAGCTTTGGGCTGATACCACGTTCTTCCTGGGTCGACCGGATATATCTCGCGTCGCGTGGCGGCACGCCAATGACGCCAACACGATAATGTCGTCGATGTTATCGCAAGAAGCGGATTTCATAGAGCTATTGAACACGCCGGAAAACGTTGAGCTCGCTGTAAATTCTGAGCATCTAAATGTCATTCGTTACCCTGCCAATCACTACGGTTACATGGCGTTCAATATGGTGACACCCGGGGATTCAACTCATCCGCATGTTCTGTTCTCGGACCCACGGGTTCGTCTCGCGATCTCGATGTCCATCGATCGCGATCGCGTTGCGATGATTGCGCAAGGACCGTTGGCTCGAGCGCCGGACGCTCCCATTACTCCCATCAACGGTGCATACCAGGCGGGTATCCCAGCGGTGCGGTACGATACCGTCGGCGCCCGCATGCTCTTACAGGATGCGGGTTGGAGCGACGAAGACGGTGACGGTGTCCTCCAGCGCAATGGCCAACCGCTCTCGTTTGACCTCCTCGTCCCAACTTCCAGTTCGCCGCGTATGCGAGGGTCGGTGGTAATCAAATCCCTACTTTCCTTGGTCGGTATCGAGGTGAACGTGCTGGCCAGGGAGATGGGTGTGTTTATGGGGGCGGTAACCACGAGTGATTTCGACATGTACGTCGGCGCGTGGGGTTTACAACCAAGTTTGGCCGGTTTTCCAGCGTTGTGGACATCGGCGGGTGTGGGTGGCCAGAACTTCGGTAGGTATCAAAACCCAATTTTAGACTCACTAGTCGATGCTGCCTTATCTGAACACGATGCATCGGTGGCGGCTCGACGCTGGTCCGACACTTTCATCGAAATGAATCGTGACCCTGCGGCAATTTGGCTCTACACTCCCGTAAACATGGCCGCGATACATGAACGTTTTGAGAACGTGAGTTTACGTGGTGACCGGTGGAGTGCCACGCTGTGGCAGTGGCGAATACGTGAGGGAGAATGGTTAGCGCGGGACATCGTTTCCAATAGATAAAATAATAGGAGGGGTAACTTCATCGATCTCAACAAGAGGCTGCGTTTTGGACGTCCGATCCGGGTGGATCTTAAAGCATGAGTGACACGGACTGTGCGCCGAGGCGGAACACAACGGAGGTTATTCTTTCTTGTCCCCACGCCGCGGAAACAAGCCTCTCACACTTGACAATGTGTCGCGCTTCAAACTCACGAATTCGTCGTACGCGTCGGGCTCGACGACCCGGCTCCGAGCCATGAACTCCAACCAGAGTGTGGCGCCAATACCGATGGTGATCCCGGCCAGAATTGCAATTACGGCTTTTAACGGTAGTCGTCGCGAATCAGGCAGCCGCCGCGCGCGGGCATGATCCACCACCGTCAGCACCGGGGTGTTCCGGACTTCTTCGATGCGGGCACGTTCAAACGCCTCGGCAAGCGACCCGAGAATCTGTTGATTGAAACTCACGTCACGTTGTAACCGATCGCGCTGAAACACCAGGGCTGGCGAATTCGTGAAATTCCGGTTGCGCGCCAGAAAATTCTCGAGTCTGTTTTCGGACGAGCGCAATTCGGTACGTGCACTGTCCATGCGAGCCGCTATGAACTGGCCCTCTGCTGACGCTTGCGATTGTCGGCGGTCGAGATCGAACTCGCTGACTAAGTCAAACAGCCTTTCCGCAATCTGTCGTGACAGGTTGGGCGACCGAGTCGTGACGGAGTAACGAACGACACCCGTCTCCCGATCGTTGTGAACCGTTGTTTTGTCCCTGAGTCGCTCTACCGCCCTTTCGGTGCTGGCTTCCGGGTCGTCCATCTCGATCTCGAAGTGCTCGATCAGTGAACTCGCGACAAGTTGAGTGTCGATCGTACCGTCTGATTCGTCACGGACTTCGTAGTTCGTGACAACTGCAGCCCGCATTAGCTCGTCCGAACTCAACAGGTCAGCGTAAAACGCGGACGACTGACTCGACATCCGGGGAAGCAAGAAGCCCTGCGGTGGAAGAAACCCCGTGAGGTCGGCGATTGACTGGGCGCGTTCTTGAGGCACAAATGAGACGGAAGAGGAATACGACCTTGCGGTGAATAATGTGGCAACGACAGTCGTGACAAATGCCAACGCGGTGGTCAAGAAGATGACGCGACGGCGCTTCAGCAGCAAATTGATGAGCCTAATTAGCGACAGCTGTTCGCCGGTGTCGTCTTGGTGTGGCACCGTAGCATCAGACGAGTCTCGCCGAGGGGGCCAAGGCATTGAATTCAAGGGTGCGACACTTTCGCGCTGTGGACGTTGAGCGTCGGATCCAACGTGTTTGCGCTCCTCTGCATTATGTGTTCCGTACGACTTATCATCGCTTCATGACTGAACAAACGTTTCACCCGTTGTCGGCCGACCTCGGCGAGGATTGATCTCTGTGATGGGTTTTCGATCAAACCTCTGAGGGCATGCTCCAGATCACCAGGGCAGTCCGGGCGCACCAGGACACCGGCGCGACCGAAATCTAACAGTTCTGGCAAAGCTCCGACTGTTGTTGCAACGACCGGCACGCCAGCGGCCATCGCTTCCATCGCCGCGAAGGGTAGGCCTTCGGTGAGAGACGGCATCGCCGCCACGTCCGTCGCCGATAACACGTCTTGGATATCCTTCCGATGGCCAGTAAAAGTCACATGATCTTCGATCCCCAGTTGGGCGACTCGCAGCTCGAGCTCCGGTCTTTGGGGACCGTCACCAACAATAAGGATCCGTAATCGTTGGCCAGCACGCAAGAGCGCAGGCACGACCTCGATGAGCGTGCGCAGCCCTTTGATTGTTGTCAGTCGTCCGATTGCGGCGATCACCGTCTCGTCCGAGGCGATGTTCAACGCGCCACGCACGAAAGCTCGCGACGAAGGTTTGGTGTGACCTGCTGTGGGCACGCCATTGTAACAAACATGGATTTGTCGGGACTGAATTCCGTTGGCTGCGAGGTTGGTGGCAACATATTCAGCAACGCAAATGATCGCCTTCGTGTTAGCGGCCGCACGGCGATAAAGCCACATGGCAGGAGGCGTTCGTACGAATGCAGGAGGGAGTGGACCGTGCTCGGTCCAAATGACCGGCATGTTCAACCTCGCTGCTATAGGTGTAGCCAACAACTGCTCCTTTTTGAATTGCAAGTGCAACAACTCAATGCCGAGATCGCTTTTCCACGCCGCAAGTTTGCGCCGAAGCAGGTCGGAATGCCGCCGCCAATGCAATACGAGTTCGACTGCTGAGTCTTTTGCGAGCTTGGGGCCAAGATCTATGGAAAGTGCGTTGATATTAG
>JAZDDD010000018.1:0-8942 GCA_036679545.1 Gemmatimonadota bacterium
CAAACGCCGCAATGATCCGGTCGAACTTGAAGCCCTGCGTGGATTGGTTCGCCAGGTTGTTCTGTGTGACGCTTCCGCGCCGGCTCAACACCGTCAGGGTTCTTGCTGCCATGAACATTCCGAATAGCGACACTAGTACCTCCTGAATGACCGCCCCAATTGGGCGCCTGGATGCCGACCGCTGAAAAAGCAAGCCGTATGCCCGGTTTTCAAAACAATCTCATTGTGCGTAAATCGTTGTGATCAAACGGCTTACCGACCAAGCGCTGTAACGCCATCAACCGGGGTCCGGAAAGTCTTTCCAAACT
Organism: Gemmatimonadota bacterium; assembly: GCA_036679545.1. Lineage (GTDB taxonomy): Bacteria > Gemmatimonadota > Gemmatimonadetes > Gemmatimonadales > GWC2-71-9 > JAZDDC01. The sequence continues at coordinate 309 of JAZDDD010000018.1, forward strand.
CGCACCGTAAACCGGAAGATTGGTCCGGTCATCAGACCGACACCTCTGCCGGTTCTGTGAGGATGGATTTCAATCGCTTCATGGCCTGAGTCCGTATCTGCGAAATTCTGGATTCCGTCAGATGTAGAACTTCCGCAATTTGTCGGAGATTGAGTTCCTCGTAGTAGTACAGCGAGAGAACCATGCGCTCTTTGGTCGGCAGATCGCCGATAGCTTCACGAAGCGCATGGACCTCTTCATTCTTTGTGACATCAAGGTCCGCCTTGCGTGCCCCTGCGTCAGGAAGAGTCTCTTCAAGCGTGGCAGACTCCTGGTCCCGCATTCCGATGGGCCCGTCTAACGGGAGCAACACCGCGTTCTCGGTATCCTCTTGCCATTTCCAAAACGTTTTGACATCGATGCCCAGAACGGTTGCAATTTCCGCGGGCTCTGGAGTGCGACCCATGGCCGTTTCCAGCTCCGCGACGGCGCCGGCGATCTGACGGCTTTTTGATCGCACCGATCGAGGAACCCAATCTCGGCTGCGCAAATCGTCGAGGATCGAGCCCCGAATACGCGGTGTCGCGTACGTACTGAACGCGAGCCCCCTCGCGGGTTCGAAGCTCTCACACGCCAGCACTAAACCAAGCGCTCCAGCGCTCACCAAGTCGTCGAGTTCAACACCATCCGGAACCCGCTCGGCGATTTGCCGTGCGATGTGATGTACGAGACCAAGGTGTTGATCCAAGAGCTGTCGCCTAGCCTCGAGGTCACCATGCTCACGGTATCGTTCCCAAAGCGATACTTCCAACTTTCGCATGATCAAACTCCTGACGGCTCGTAATCGAGCCAGTTGGCCAACCCGTTGTCGCCGGGTCGAACGGTACAAGCATCCTTCTCACGGATTGGCATCCAAAGGCGCTCTGGGGTCTTCATTGCGGTCATGCTCCTGCTGAACTCAACGCAGGTTCCAACTCGAACATCGATCGCATCTGCGCGACGAGTGGATGGACAGCGCTCACGGCTCCATCCGGTTCGTTCCAAAACGGGAGTGCCTTGCGGACGGCCGACTGCAGTTTTGCGTCCTCGGCCAAGGCACCTATGTACGTCAATGGCGTTTGAAGAAAACGCTCGCTCGCGGTGTTTAGTCGGTCGAATGCCACTTGTCCCTGTGCGGCGCCGGTTACACGATTGACAAGAACGGACACACCAACACCGGGCACTTGGAGATTGAGGATCTTGACAACCGCGTAGGCGTCCGCAAGCGCCGCCGGTTCAGGGACCGTGACCACAATGGGCCGGCACAAACTCGCCGCGGTACATCGGACCATGCTCTCAATGCCAGCACCCGCGTCAACGATCACGACATCGAACTGATCGGACACGCTGATGAGACGGTGATAGAGCCGTGCCTTGTCTACCGCGCCGAGTGTGTGGAGTATTTCCCCACCGGAGTCGGTAGGAAGCACAAAAAGGTTGTCGCTCGTATGAACGACGAGCTCTTCCGGTGTCACATCTCCATGAAGCAATGTTTCGACTCGTGCGATGGGTTGCACGCCAAGAAGAATGTGGAGATTCCCCAGATTAAGGTCGCCGTCCATCAACAAGACCTTTGAACCTGCGCGGGCGAATTCGGCGGCCAGCAAGACTGAAATCACGGATTTTCCCACGCCACCCTTGCCGCTACCGATGACCAGTGTGGGTGTTCCCCACTCATTGTGGGCCATCGAAGCATTGGCGTCCCGCGCCATCCGGCGGAGGCTGTCTGCTTGGTCGGTCATACGGCCTCCTGCAACTGGATGCGCGCCTTGCGTTTTACCTCGGTCATCGACGCAAGCAAACGCGGACGAGCAGGCCGGATGTCCTCCGGTACTTCCTGGCCGTCGGTAATCCATCGCATCGGGAAATGCCGTTCGGCAGCAAGGTCAAACACATCCCACGTCGTGGGAAGTTCATCGAGCTTGGTTGGCAGCACATGTGTAACGCCAAGGGGTTCGTAGTCTTCCAACGCTTTCTCGATCAACTCCAACTTCCATGCAACGGGCAAGGCCAGATGAACCTCGTCGGGGTTGATGCGACGAAGCCACTCTTCGATCACTTCGCGACTCTTGTCGTTTTTCGGACCCCAACCCGGCGTATCCACAAGAATCATCTCGCTCGGCGCGAGCCGTTTGAGCGTTGGCTCAATATCTTTGTCGCAGTAAACGACTTGAAATGGAACCTGTGCCAGATCAGCATATGTCCTAAGTTGTTCGACAGCTCCGACTCGATACGTGTCGAGTGTTATAAGTCCCGTTCTGCGAAGACCAAAAACACGCGGATTACTCACCAGCTTCGCGATAGTTGTCGTCTTGCCCGCGCCGGTCGGGCCTACGAATGCGATGACCGTTGGGCGTCCAGCCTTTGCACGCCGCATGTTTTTTGGATCCGGAGACGCTGATGTTAATAGTGGCGCGTTGCCAACGGTGACATAGGACCGCGCCGCAAGACGCGCACTGTCCGGATCCCCTGCCACCAGCTCAAACAAGCCAGACCCATCCCAACGATGAATCCGTTTGACTTGCACCATGATCGCATCAGGTCCAAAGTCTGCTTCAGCCTGGGCCAAAAGGGGCCGCAGTTCTTTGCCGACGTACGTTTCAAGCGGCATTTGGTAACTCCCACATTCCAAGACTGTTGATGGGCATCTGCGCCGGAAGCTCCGCGAGTGAAATCACCGGGAGGTTCGGCAACACGGGCTCAACAAGCCGCCTTACGCCAACACGAAGTTGTGGCGGTGTGATCAGCGGATGCCGACGACCACTTCGATTGTGCTTTTCGACCAGACTGTTCAACGTGCCAAGCGCAGCGGTAATTTGGTCAGGGTCGGGTGGTACCATCCCCTCGGCACCTTGAGACCGGCCAAACAACGACATCAATGTGATTTCGAGCTTCGGCCCCATGGTAAAGCCACGTACAGATCCATCACCGCTGTCAAACTGCTGCGCAATCGACGCCGAAAGTGATCGACGAACACTTTCCGTTAAGGCTTCGGGGTCTTTTGTTTGGTCTGCGGCATCCGCGAGCGCCTCCAAGATTGTCCCGAGATCCCGGATAGGAATTCGCTCCTTGAGCAACCGTTGGAGCACACGGTGTACGACACCCAGTGACAACCGCGCAGGCACGAGGTCTTCGACAAGCGCAGGTGAAGAAGTTTTGTGATGATCGAGTAATTCTTGGCTCTCCTGCCGACCAAGTAGCTGGCCCGCGAAAGCCTTCACCGTTTCCATCAAATGCGTCGACAACACGGTTTGGGGTTCCACAACCGTGTGACCGTTTGTTTCGGCATCGAGTTGGCGATCTTTGGAGATCCAAACAGCCGGCATACCAAAGCTCGGATCAACTGTTTGGATGCCGTCGATGGGCTGTGCTTTGCCGGTGGTGTCAAGTGCCAAACAATATTTTGGCATGATTTCGCCCTGCGCGATCTTCACGCCCCGCATTTTGATTTCGTACTCTGTCGGCGGCAGTTGGATGTTGTCTCGAATACGGATGGGTGGCACAATGATGCCAAGTTCTATCGCGACTTGTTTCCGCATCAACGTGACGCGTTGGAGGAGGTCGCCATTCTGTCCCTCATCCACCAACGGAACGAGCGCGTATCCGATCTCCAGCTCAAGCGTATCGACATGCAACAGATCTTTGATCTGTGAGGCTTCCGACGACGTTTCGTCTTCATCCTCTATCTGTTCAACGGCCTGTTCGCGTAATTCGCGTGATTTCCTCTGCGAATACCACGCCGCGCTTCCCGTCAAACCGCAGAGCAGAAGGAATGGGAATTTGGGGAAACCTGGCAGTACCGCAACGATGCCAAGAATTCCTGCTGAGATCCACATTGCGGATGGATTGCGTGTAAGCTGACTGGTAATCGCCGGTCCAATCTTCGAACTCGTCGAGCCATACGTCACGATAATCCCAGCCGCCGTACTGACGATGAGCGCCGGAATCTGCGTGACCAATCCATCACCAACGGTGAGTGAGGTATACGTCGAGAGCGACTCGCCTGCCGACAAACCGCGTTGCACCATTCCGATGATGAAACCGCCGATGAGGTTGATCGCGGTAATGATCAACCCTGCCATCGCGTCACCACGGACGAACTTGGCGGCGCCGTCCATCGATCCGAAAAAATCGGCATACTTTGCGATTTCTTCCCGCCGCCGGCGTGCTTCCGCTTCGTCGATCATTCCTGCACTGAGATCGGCGTCGATACTCATTTGCCGGCCGGGCATGGCATCCAACGTAAAACGCGCAGCAACCTCAGCGATTCGGCCCGCGCCCTTCGTGATCACCATGAAATTGATGATCACAAGAATCGCAAAGATGACCAGGCCGACAATGTAATTGCCACCGATGACGGCGTTGCCAAACGCATCGATCACGTTTCCGGCATCGGCGGTGCCGAGAATGAGCCGGGTACTATTGACGTTGAGGCCCAACCGCAACAACGTCATCAGAAGTAGGAGACTCGGAAAAATACTAAACTCGAGCGGATCCGACGTCGAGAGAGTGACTAACAGGATCACAATAGAGAGAGACAAACTAAGCGCGAGCAACGCATCAAGCATGGGTGTGGGAAGTGGAACGATCAACAAGGCCACGACCAGAACCACAGCCAACGCGAGCCACGTTTCGGAACTACCCAACTTCAACTGTGTCGCCGTTCTTTTCGCTATGCTTGGCATCGAACGAGTCACGGCGACGTTCCGACCATCGCTGCCCGCCGACCCGGACGGTGGCGCGTGAACCAACGGTGTGGGCCTGGTCACCGGTGCGGCGGGGCTACTCACGCTAGGCCTCCGCTCGGCGCAACGCCGCTGGGCGATTTACCTTGTTTCCGATAGACAAACGCCAGCACTTCAGCCACCGCAACATATAGCGCCGGTGGTACTGCCTGGCCAACGATTGCCGTAGCAATGAGCGCTTGCGCCAGGGGTTTGTTTTCGACGACGGGGACCCGATTTTCTTTGGCGATTGCCTTGATACGTTGTGCCAGTTTTCGCGCACCCATCGCCACAACAGTTGGAGCGGCGGCGACAGCAGGATCGTACTTCAACGCAACGGCGTAATGTGTTGGGTTTGTCACAACAACATCCGCGGTCGGGACATCCTTCATCATCCGCTTTCGACTCATCGCCATCGCAATCGACTTGATGCGACTCTTGATAAGCGGGTCACCGTCGGTGTCCTTGTGTTCTTGCGTGACCTCTTGGCGGGTCATACGCAGTTGCCGGTTATGCTGGTTGACCTGGAACAGATAGTCGAGGATGGAGAACGCTAGAAACGCGGTTCCAATCACGACCGTTAGCCGCACAGTGTGGTTTCGCGTCACAGCCAGCACATCGGCGGGGCTTTGCCCTGGCAACACCAGCATCTCCGGCCATGCATTGCCAAATGCCACATACGCCAGTGAGGCTAGCATCGCGAGCTTTATGATCGACTTCACAAGTGTGAAGAGGGATTGGACACTGACAATGCGTTTCACACCCGCAAGTGGACTAATGTGTGAAAACTTTGGCGTTATCGGTTTCACCGAGAGAACACCGCGTGCCTGGATGAGATTAGCGAGCAACGCAATACCCGCAATTCCACCTACGATCGGCCCCAGACCGATAGCCACGGTCACAACGACATGGCGAAGCAGCGGTACAGCGGCGCCGTCGAAGGCACGTCCATCGGCAATCCAACCGGCTGTTTGCCGTGTAAGCGCCACGACGGCGTTCGTAGCCATGGTACCACCTCCGGTTGCAAGTAACACAATGCCGGTGAGGATGATGACCGCACCTGTGAACTCTTGGCTTTTGGGTATTCGACCCTCGCCGAAAGCCTTTTCCTTCTTCTTTGGAGTCGCATCTTCTGTGCGCTCTTGACCGGTTTCGTTGGCTGCCATTGTGCGCTCTGCCTATTGGATTGCGAAGCCGTCAGTCACGTGTCGGACGTCTTGCGGTATGGCAAGGACCCACTCACGCATCGCGGACATGATGAATGGCAATGCCGCCACAAAAACGACGAATCCCAAACCGATCGTGATCGGAAACGCAACCATCATTGCGTTGATCTGCGGGACTGCCCGGTTGAGTAGAGCCAGGACCGCGTTGGCAAGTGTCATCGCAACCATGAGTGGACCGGCAATCTTCACCGCTGTGACAAATGCCGTTCCGCCAACCTCAACGACACGGCGCATTCCGAACTCACTCAATGTTCCCACTCCAGGTGGCACGATGTGCAGACTGTCAGCCAATCCCTGGATGAGCATCAGATGTCCACCAAAGATGAAATAGATGGCGACGGCCATGATGCCCTGCACCGCTCCGAGACCGGGACCCGTGACACCCACGGAAGGTGCAAGGGCCCCCGCGATCGAAAGACCCATCTGCACCGACACGATCTCGCTGGCCAACGCAACACCGTGTATGAAAACAGACGTTGCCAATCCAATTGACATACCAATGAGAAACTCAATGGCCAATGGAATGGGTATTGATAGAACTGCATCCGGAACATCGGCCGTCGGCGCCGCCGGAAGGAGTGAAAGTGTCAACAGGACCGCGGCCGCCACACGCGTGTTGGCCGGCAATACGGGCATTGACCACATCGGTGCCATGATCATCACGCCAATCACTCGAGCAGACACGAGAATCATCGTGGGCCAACCCGATGGCACGAGTTCTTCTATCAGCGTTGCCAGATTCATGATGTTACAACTGGAATGGCATTGAGCACTTCGACAAGGAAGGTCACGAGCTGAGTCAAAAGCCAAGGCAACAACGCGAACGACACCAACGCAATCGCGGCGAGCTTGGGCACAAAGGTGAGTGTTTGCTCCTGGATTTGCGTTACGGCCTGCAGAATGCTCACGGACACGCCGACGACGAGCGCTGTGAGAAGCAACGGGCCCGCAACGGTTAGGGTGGTCCGCATGGCGTTGCTAACGAGATCGAAGACAAATTCGTTGGACATAATTATTGAAAACTCGCGACCAAGCTTTGCGTGATCAACGTCCAGCCGTCAGCAAGCACAAAAAGCAAGAGCTTAAACGGAAGCGAAATCATGACGGGTGGCAACATGAACATCCCCATGCTCATGAGGACCGACGCCACCACCAGATCCACAACCGTAAACGGTAAGAAAAGAAGAAAGCCGATTTTGAACGCGACCTTCAGCTCACTTGTGACGAACGAAGACATGATCGTCACTGTTGATACGTCCTCGATCGTCTCTACATCGGCCTGTTGAGAGATTTCGGCGAAGGCACCGAGTTCCTCGTCCGGGGTATTCGCTAACATGAACTCGCGAAACGGAATGATGGCGGCCTTATACGCTTCGACCTGTGTCATCTGCCCGTCGAGATAGGGCTGCAGCGCCATCTCATTGGCCTCTTCCAACGCAGGTGCCATGACAACACCCGTCAGCATCACGGCGATGGCCACCAACAGCTGGCCCGGTGGAGTAGTTTGCGTCCCTATGGCAGATCGGAGAAAGTGTAAAACGATCAGGATTCTCGTAAAACTCGTCATCATCAAAAACAACGCCGGCAACAGCGTCATCAATGTCATCACCACGACGACGCCAACAGCACCGGATATTTTCAGACCTTCACCGTCATCGCCGACCTCCAATGCAAATTGGGGCGCTGCCTGCGTTACATCGACGGGGTCCTGGTTCGGCAAAACCACGCTGGCAAAGGCGGGTGTCGATGACACTACGCAAAGAAATGCGACGAACGACCCCAAGAACGAGAGCTTCGTCAACCGTGTTGCGCGTTTGAACACATCGGGGAAGGTGGTCTGCTTGACGTCCGGCTCGGCCAACGCTTGGCCCAGTTCCTCCCCCTCCAGCTCCGTGAGTACGTCAGCGCCGCGCTCCGTCGTGGAAACGACAAGCACTCTGCCGCCGATGCGCAAAAGGCCAATGCTCTGACGCGGCCCATACGGCAACCGCGACAACCACTCGATATCGAGTCCGGTACGACGGCCCGACATAGGACGCCACTTCCTCAGGATGCGCACGGACACAACCAACAACGTGACGGTGACGCCGAGCGCCATAACGGCTTGGAATGCACCGGTCATGAAGATGGGGACTCCTTCGATGTGGCGGGGGCTGAAACGATCCGCGTTATCCGAACGCCGAAGTGTTCCCCAATGACCACGACTTCGCCTTCAGCCATCTTCCGATCAGACACAAACACGTCGATTGGCTCCCCAACCATTCGCTCCAATTGGATGACCGAACCGGTGCCAATGTCTAAGACCTCTTGTACAGTCATTTTCGTGCGGCCAAACTCAATCGCGACCGGCAACGATATGTCCAGCAACGTGTCCAACGAAGCACTCGATCCCGGCTCGGATGGTGCGTCTGACAAGTCCCCGAATGATGCCGCTTGCGGTTCTGGGTGTTCGGTGTCCGGTACACTGTCCATCTCGCTCAAAGCACTTTCCCCCGTGGGCTTTTTGTCGAACTATTCTGCTGTGACTCCACGACTTCGGTTACGCGTACGCCGATATTGCGGCGTGTTTGTCCCATAACACCGAGAAACCGTCGGCGACCACTGACAACGAGTTCGATTGGGACTTCGAGGTGATGACCGGTGTGGATGACCTGACCCACGGCCAG
>JAZDDD010000180.1:0-4250 GCA_036679545.1 Gemmatimonadota bacterium
CTTGCGGATCAGTTCGGCGTTTCGTCAAATGCGGTCCGCCGACACTTGAAAGAGCTGGAGGCCGAAGGCTTGGCCAATTACGGGCGCGAGCAACGTGGCAACGGTGCGCCAACATTCGCCTTCCGGCTAACTGACGGTGGGGAGGCTCTTTTCCCCAATCTCTATGAGGATGCTCTGAAGCGGCTGTTGGATCATGTGGTTGCTCAGGAGGGAAGGGATGCGGCGGTGTCCGTTGTGGGCCAGGAGTATGCCGATCTGGGGGCCAAATTGAGTGGCACCCTGGAGGGGAAAACGGCGCCGGAAAGGCTGCAAGCCATCGCGGACGCATTAAAAGACGCCGGCTTCATGGCGGAAACCGAATCGGATGACGGCAAGCTCATTCTGCGGATAAACAACTGTGCGTTGCATGCGGCCGCTTCCTGTTTGCCCGAGGTCTGCGAACAGGAGTTGGATTTTCTACGGAGCACGTTCGGTGCTCCGCTCGAGCGGGGCTCACACATAATCGACGGGTGCAACTCGTGTGAGTACTTCGTGCTGACCGACGCGGCTTCTGAGCCAGCCTGATCTAACTAATAAGGAAAACGACACATGACGTCGATTGAGACGCAGGTCAATCAACCATACAAGTACGGGTGGGTTACGGACATCGATTCGGAGACTCTCCCGCCAGGCCTAAACGAAGATGTGATTCGCCTGATCTCTGAAAAGAAGGAAGAGCCTGAGTTCATGTTCGAGTGGAGGCTCAAGGCATTTCGGCACTGGCGCACCATGACCGAACCGGTGTGGGCAAATGTCAAATACAATCCCATCGACTATCAGGCTATTACCTACTATTCAGCGCCCAAACCGAAAAAGCAGCTGGGTAGTCTTGACGAAGTCGATCCGGCTTTGTTAGAGACTTTCGAAAAACTGGGAATTCCGATCAACGAGCAAAAACGTCTGTCCGGCGTTGCAGTGGATGCAGTATTCGATAGCGTGTCGGTTGCAACGACGTTTCGAGAAGAACTGAGCAAACACGGCGTAATCTTTTGCCCGTTTTCTGAAGCCGTTCGCGAACACCCGAAACTGATCAAGAAATACCTGGGAACGGTCGTACCGACGAACGACAATTTTTTTGCGGCCCTGAACTCCGCGGTGTTTTCGGATGGATCCTTCTGCTACGTGCCAAAGGGTGTTCGTTGCCCTCTGGAACTATCGACGTACTTCCGCATCAACTCGGCCGGCACCGGCCAGTTCGAGCGCACACTTATCATCGCCGATGAAGGCGCCTACGTCAGCTATCTCGAAGGGTGTTCGGCACCCATGCGTGATGAGAATCAACTACACGCTGCGGTTGTAGAGCTGGTGGCGCACGACGATGCGCAGATCAAATATTCCACGGTACAGAACTGGTATCCGGGAGATAAAAACGGTGTCGGCGGTATCTACAACTTCGTGACCAAGCGCGGCCGGGCACTCAAGAATGCCAAGATTTCGTGGACACAGGTCGAAACGGGTTCTGCGATTACGTGGAAATACCCATCCTGTATTCTCCAAGGTGACAATTCGATTGGCGAGTTTTACTCGGTGGCCGTGACGAACAACATGCAGCAAGCCGACACGGGTACAAAGATGATTCACATCGGCAAAAACACACGCTCGACAATCATCTCCAAGGGTATATCGGCCGGGCGGAGTCAGAACACATACCGCGGCCAGGTGAAAGTTATGAAGGGCGCTGACAAGGCGCGCAATTATTCCCAATGTGACTCGATGCTCATCGGTGATCAATGCGGAGCGCATACGTTCCCGTATATCGATGTGCGTAACAGCACGACCACGATGGAGCACGAAGCCTCGACGTCCAAGGTCGGGGAGGACCAAATCTTCTACTGTCAGCAACGTGGCTTGTCGGCGGAAGATGCTGTTTCGATGATCGTCAACGGATTTTGCAAAGAGGTGTTCCGCGAACTACCCATGGAGTTTGCGGTCGAAGCGCAAAAACTGCTCGGCATTAGCCTCGAAGGCAGTGTCGGCTGACCTGAATCCGTAAATCCAACAACCCCCACAAAGTCAAACACAAAAAGAAGATGATTGAGATAAAGAACCTACACGCGACCGCTGACGGTGCCGAGATTCTTCGTGGTATCGATCTCGAGGTCAAAGCCGGACAGGTACATGCCATCATGGGACCCAACGGTTCCGGGAAATCCACCATGGCACAGGTGCTCGCAGGTCATCCGGCGTATGAAGTCACCAAGGGTTCGGTGTCGTTCTTGGGCCAAGACCTACTTGAGATGGAACCGGACGAACGGGCGTGCGCGGGTTTGTTCTTGGCGTTCCAATACCCGGTCGCCATTCGTGGCATCACCAATGCCTACTTCCTGCGTTCGGCGTTCAATGCTATCCGGAAGGCGCGGGGGCAGGAAGAGCTGGATACACTGGATTTTTTGGACGTGCTCGACGAAAAGCTTCGCGTCATCGGATGGGATGACAGTCTCATGAACCGACCGGTAAACGATGGTTTTTCCGGCGGCGAAAAGAAGAGAAACGAAATCCTTCAGCTGGCGGTCTTGGAACCAAAACTTGCCATCCTGGACGAAACGGATTCCGGTTTGGATATCGACGCGCTGCGCATCGTTGCCGACGCTGTGAACAAGTTGCGAACGCCCGAAAACGCGACCGTTGTGGTGACACACTATCAGAGATTGCTCGACTACGTCGAACCAGATTTCGTGCATGTCCTGGCAGGTGGCCGGATTGTTCGATCTGGCGGTAAGGAACTGGCTCTCGAGCTTGAGGCGAAGGGCTACGATTGGATCACCGAGGCAACGGCTGAAACGGCGGCGACGTCTTGAAAAGCGACGCCAATGTGAAGCGCTACGTCGATCAACATCGACGATTCTCCTCCAATGGAGCGAGTCAGGATCCTCCGTGGCTCGGGCTGGTCCGTGATGGCGGATTGAAGCGGTTCACGGACATCGGATTTCCCACGACGCGGAATGAAGATTGGCGCTTCACCAGCGTTAAATCCATCGTGGGTACCAAGTTTGAGATTGCGAAGCCGACGACCGTCGACGAAGAGACGGTAACCGATTTTGCATACGCGGCCGATGCGGCCGCACGTGTGGTCTTGGTCAATGGTTCGCGGGCGTCGGAAAACTCTTTCGTGGGCAAACTGCCGGCTGGGGTGATCGTGTCGAGTTTGCAAGAAGCCATCGACAAGCACCCTGAGCTTGTGGAGGCACGTCTCGGCAAGGCGGTTTCGGGAGAGGACAACGGATTTGCCTCTCTGAACACTGCATTCGTTCGTGGGGGTGTTTTCGTCTATGTGCCGCCTAACGTCGTTGTAAGTGGTTTGGTCGAGATTTTGAGTCTCATCAAACCGACCGATACGCCGGTGGTGGCCTACACAAGAAACTTGATCATCGTTGAGCGGGGTGCTCAGCTCCGTTTGGTCGAAACGTACGCCGGTGTCGGCGCCACACCGTACTGCGCCAACACGGTTACCGAAATATTCGTCGGGGATGGCGCAACAGTCGATTGTTACCGGGTCCAGCGGGAAACCGCGGATGGTTTTCACGTTGCCAGTACGGGGTCAGTCCAAGGTCGGGACAGTACCTATTCGATGCATGCCGTCCCGTTAGGCGCACGTTTGAGCCGTCACGATGTTCGCATGGTGATGGACGGTGAGGGTGGTCAAGGCACGCTGAACGGGCTGTATCTGATGGGCGGGAATCAACACGTCGATCACAATACGATCATCGACCACGCTAAACCACATTGCGAAAGCCATGAATATTTCAACGGCATACTCGATGGCAGCGCCCGCGCCGTGTTCAATGGCCGCATCATAGTTCGCCCCGGAGCGCAGAAGACCAACTCCAAGCAGACCAACAACAACCTCTTGCTCTCGGGTGATGCCAGAGCGGACAGTCAACCGCAACTTGAGATTTACGCCGACGATGTGCGTTGTACGCACGGCGCCACATTGGGTCCGCTCGACGAGAACTCTCTGTTCTATCTGCAAGCCCGCGGTATCGATGCCGAGTCGGCGCGTCGGATGATGACGATGGGGTTTGGGCTAGAGGTGTTGGAGCGAATGGGAGATGCGGCAGTTCGAGAAAAGTTGGAGATGCTCGTCCGCGATGGTCTTCAGAGCGGGACAGTGAAACCGGTGTGACGTCGTCTACCATGAAGGTGGTTCAAAAGACCGTAGCGCTGGACATCGATCGTGTGAGGGCGGACTTCCCAATACTCGCCGAACGAGT
>JAZDDD010000181.1:0-5004 GCA_036679545.1 Gemmatimonadota bacterium
CCGTTCCAATATCCCAAATTGTGAGCGCTCCGATGGTCCGGTCGGGCGTAATTCGAGATCTCATAATGCCTAAAACCCTGCGCTGACAACCGATCGTGGATCGCCACGAATTCACGCGCGTAGGGCTCCTCCTCTGAAAGCACTGACGCACCCCCAACCTTCCATTTGGCAATCGCCGTGTGTGGTTCGAGCGTCAGGCCATAGGCCGACACATGAGATACACCGTGACAGGCCAGCGTCTCCACATCCGCAGCCGGATCCGCATCCAGATGTTCGGGCAACCCAAAGATCACATCGGCGGAAATCGAATCGATGCCCGCAACCTGGAGTGCGTCCAGGGCCCGAAGCGAGTCGTGTTCCGTGTGTGTCCGGTGCATCCAAGCAAGCGTTTCCGCGTGAAGCGACTGGACACCGAGCGACACGCGACTGATACCCATCTCATGCCAAACTCGGGCCACTGAGACATCCACGTCGTCGGGATTGGCTTCGAGCGTGATATTCATCGATTCGTCTTCGCCGCAGGTGCGACGAATGGAGTCGATAAGACGGACCAGTTGGCTTTGGGAAAGCAATGACGGCGTACCGCCGCCGAGATAAAGTGTGTCCAGTGCACTACGCCCGACCGAGCCGTCCCGGTCGCGTAACGCGAGTTCGGCAACGATTGCGTCCACGAACCGTTGACTGGGGACGTTCCGCCGCACCGCGATCGAGAAATCGCAGTATGAACACCGTCGCCGACAGAAGGGAACGTGTACATAGAGATGTTTGTAAGACAAGACCGGCGAGACCATCACCGGGGGTTACCGGGGAACGCGATACGCCCATACTGCATTCCCGACCGTTGTGAAATGAGCCCTCGTATCTCGAGTGCGGTCAGGATGGGCAAGAGATCCGACACCTCAGCGTTGGCGTGGCTGGCCAAGTCATCCACATGACTCAATCCGTTGTCAAGCAACTCAATGACTCTGCATTCTGCCTCTGTGAGATTAGACGGCAAGGTCACTTGCGGGAGTTTAGGATCGATTCCGTACTCTTCTAACACGTCGCGCGCATCGACCACCGGTTTAGCCCCCATCTGAATCAATCGGTTCGTACCAACCGACAGGGATCCGGTTATCGGCCCCGGCACAGCCATGACTTCCCTGCCTTGCTCCAAGGCAGACTCCGCCGTGATCAACGCGCCAGAATTCTTTCGCGCCTCTACGACCAACGTGACCCTCGCAAGCCCGCTGATAACACGATTTCGCTGTGGGAAACTCCCGGCGGTTGGACGCTGGCCCGGCGGATGTTCCGTCAGCAGACAACCGCCCTCGAGCATCCGTTGGTACAGTGTGCGGTTCACGACCGGGTAAACAACACCGTGTCCGTTTCCGAGCACGCCGATTGACGCACCACCGCTGTTAAACGCCGCCCAATGTGCAATTGCGTCCAGCCCCCGCGCCATTCCACTTACGACAACCAACCCCGCTTGCGCCAACGCATTGGTAAGCCGTTCACACGCCTCTTGACCGTATTTTGTGTGGACACGCGATCCAACAACTGCCACCGCAGGTTTTTGCAGCAGTGTCAAGTCGCCCCGCGCGAACAGCAATACCGGTGTGTCCGGGATGTTACGCAAAGCGGTGGGAAAGTCGTCACTGCAGGGAAGCAACACCGATGATTCGAGCCGTTTGCTGGCCGTCATCACTTCCTTGGCCCGATCCAACCTGACGGCACGCACCGCCGCCGTTGCGGCCGGCCCCATACCAGGCACCACCCCCAACTCCTTTCGCGACGCCGAAAGGACCGCGTCAGCACTCCCGAAGTGTTCAACAAGATTGTTGAAACGAAAGCGCCCGATCCCCGGGGCCAGTGCAAGCGCTATATGCGCGAGCGGCGCCGACATGGTCCGGGTCAGGGAAGTAGCGCGGTGTCGGACTCCGGTGCCCGGCGTGCGCTCACGATTTGCCACATGAGGTCCTTGAGTTCTTCCAATCCCTGCCGGGCGGCGGACGAGATGTGGACGGTGCCGGCCGCATCCGGCGCGCTTACGCTGGGTGGATCGTCTCCGGTGGCAATCAAATCCATCTTTGTGATAACTATCATGTGGGGACGTTCGGCAAGCTCCGGGCTGTACAGTCCCGCCTCGCGGCGAAGAAGCTCATAACAACCTTGGTGATCCGGTGCATCTGCGGGAATCAGATACGCCAACACCCGGGTTCTTTCCACGTGTCTGAGAAACCGATCGCCAAGACCTTTTCCAGCGTGCGCGTTTTCGATGATACCTGGGATGTCTGCAACGACCAGGCTCCGGGAACCTGACAAACCGCACACGCCTAGCTGTGGCGTGAGCGTGGTGAACGGATAATCGGCGATCTTAGGGTGCGCCGCGGAGACCACCGAGAGCAAGGTGCTCTTACCGGCATTCGGCTCTCCCAACAGACCCACATCGGCAATGAGCTTGAGCGAGAACTCAAGACGTCTGCTCTGCCCTGACCCACCGGGGTGCCACTCGCGAGGGGACTGATGTGTTGCCGTGGCGAATCGCGCATTGCCGCGACCACCCCGACCACCCCGCGCGACCAGAACCGTGTCCCCAAGTTTGAGCACCTCGCCAATCAGTGCACCATCCGCATCGTAGACAACGGTGCCTGCCGGGACCGGAAGCACCGCATCCCCACCGGATTTACCGGTTTTGTTCCGACCTTCGCCATGGCGGCCGCCCTCCGCCTTCCAGCTGGTTCGATACCGGTAGTCGAGCAACGTTGTGAGATTGGAATCGGCCACGACCCAGACGTCACCGCCTTTCCCACCGTCCCCACCATCGGGACCACCCTTTGGCACGAACTTCTCCCGACGAAAAGACATGGCGCCGGCGCCACCGTTTCCGGCAGACACGTCCACGGTTGCTTGATCGATGAAAGTCACGCACGGAAGGTATCAAGTCCTCCTCCTTTTGTGTGCAACCAATTCACATCGGCCATGTGCCAAAAACCTCGTTCGCCCGCGCCTGGTGAGGGGCCCCTACACGCCTTACCATTCCAGCAATTCATTTGACCAGGTGAGATTTGATCGATTTTCGCGTACGCTCTGTGCGCGGAGACATTGAGGAGTCCGTTCACGATGTGTCCGTCGCTGTTGTAGAAATCGCTCCCAACGGCGCCGCCAAAAAGAGCCGTACCTACGGCATACCCAGCGGTCCCGTGTCCCTCCGGTCGGCGGCAAAACCGTTTCAGGTTCTTCCGCTTTTCAACGGCGCAGCCGAACGGTTTGATGTTACACCACAAGAGATTGCGTTGGCGTGCGCATCCCACAACTCAGAAGTGACACAGGTTCATTTGATACGAGGGTTTCTGAATCGACTTGCACTGGCCGAGGACGTTTTGGCATGTGGGCCACATCGATCGTTGTTCAACGAATTGGGGATATGGCAGCGGGAGGGCAAAGTGTCCAAGCCCCCGTTGGAGGAACCATCTGCTGTGGCAAGCAACTGCTCGGGGAAACACACGGCCATGCTGGCAGTGGCCGTGGCAAGCGGAGACGCACCAAAAAATTATTACAAATCCACTCACTCCGTGCAGCACGGGTGTCGGGAATCCGTTCGGAGTATGGCTGATGTAACTGACGACGCTATCACGTCGGGCGTCGATGGTTGCGGCGTTGTGTGTTTTGGCGTGCCGTTGGACGGTATTGCACTCGCCTTCGCACGCCTAACCGTGGATTCCGAACCAACACGCACGGTGTTTTCGGCCATGACGAGCTATCCCGAGTTGGTGGCTGGGGCACGACGCACATGCACCGCCATCATGCGGGCGTTCCCGGGGCAAATCGCGGTAAAGATCGGAGCGGGGGGTGTGTACGGCGCCGCGTTTCTCGAGCAGAAAATTGGACTGGCACTCAAAGTACATGACGGCAACGCGGCAGCCGCTTCGGCGGCGTTACTCGCCGTGTCCGCGCAGTTACATCTGTTGCCCGGTGTGCAAGAAGACCTTCCCGATTACGCCGAGCCGGCCATCGTCAATACGCGTCGAGAGATCGTTGGGAAGTATGAAGCCGTCGGTACGCTCGGCATGTCATGACCTAGTTCTCCAACGCAATGCTGATACGGGTTCCGCGAAGTAGTTCCGGTGCGGAAATCGTGTAGATGTTGTACGCACTTTCTTCGTAAACCGTGTAAGCTATTTTGTCCGTCCCGGCCGCCGAGGAAAGTGCGGGGCTCAAAGCCGTAATGCCACTTACACCCGTATAGAGGTCAGTTATCCGATACAACGCGTCTCCCGCAAGTTCGGCCCGGTACACGTTCGTGACGCCGTCTGGATTCGCAAGGAAATAAAGACTCCGACCGTCCGCCGACCACTGCGGGTTGATATTCTTTGCTGTTGGAAAACTTGGCGCCGGTTCAATTCTTGTTGTTTCTGGGTCAATAAGGGCTACACGGTAGTCGCCAAACTGTAGCACGTTCAAATCCGACGTGTATCGGTCGGTCACAAAAGCAATGGATCGACCATCCGGAGCCCATGCGGGATGCATATCAGCATATGGATCCTCAGTGAGACGAATGAGCGAGTCGTTACGTAGATCGTACACAAACAAATCCATGAAACCGCCGGTCATAGCGGCAAACGCCAACTTCTGACCATCCGGCGACCAGGTGGGATTGAACACCTCGTCGAGGGTTCGCAACCTGATGTCGCGCCTTTCTCCAGCCGTTACCATATCGAGCACGGTAACGATGGGGTCGGCTTCGCTGATTCCCGCGTACGCAAATCGTTGACCATCAAATGACCACGACCCGGCGGATCGTAAGAATTGCAGGCTTTCAAAGTGCGGGTCCTTGCTCGTGCCCGCGAGGCGCTCGCGAATCTCGCCGGTTTCGGCGTCGGCGCGAAACAGATCGATCGATAGCAGGTCTTTTACGGTAAACAGCACCATTTCTGACCCATCCGGACTCAAGGCTGGCGAAGCATTCAAACCAAAGCGTTCGTCTGCAAACGTGAGTTGTTTCGGTGCGATGACCGTGGAGTC
>JAZDDD010000182.1:0-8559 GCA_036679545.1 Gemmatimonadota bacterium
GTCCCATGTGCCAACAAACGCGGTCGAAAGACCGGCTTGGCCGCGCTCAATCGAAAACCCGAACGCCTCGAGCACGGCGGTGACGGTATCGACGGTTTTGAACTCTTCAAAACCAACTTCTGGATTCAGACCAATGTAGTCGCTGAGATCCTGCATCTGATTGAGCCACAGGTCCTCCACACGATTGACGATTGCGTCTCGATCCGGATCGTCACGCGCGGCCAGACGATTTGCGACGTCCATGGGCGCCAACCGTTCTTGCAGGACGTCAATCTCGGCGAGGATGTCAGCCGCCGCCGCGCGCTCGGTGGGAGTGGTTTGTGCGGACAGACCGGCTGTAACCACGCATACGAAGGGGATGGCAAGCGATATTGCTTTCATCGTTGATGACTCCGGTGGAATACGATTTGATGAGTTTTGATCATCAGACGTCATTGCATTTCCCGCACATGAGAACGCTCAAATCGTTAATCTCATCGTTAATCGTAGCTCGTTGATGTCCTGTTGCCTAAGGTGTAATAATGGCTTTCGTAACTCGCATCGACTCTACATCAGCAAGCGCCTTCCCCGCATCTTCCAGCCGGTACCGCCCGCCAATAGTCCGAGAGAACGGAAGTCGATCTCGATGCTTGGCAAAGACGCGCAGTGCACGCACCACGTGGGAAAAATCTGTTCCCCAACGACCGCGAATGTCGATGTGCTTACGATTGATGTCAATATGTGGGTTGATCGTTGCCGGGCCGGCGTCGGTATAATGGCCGGCGATCACATACACGCCCCCGTCCCGCACAATACGAAGCCCTTCCTCAACCGCTCGCGGATTCCCACTGGCCTCAATGACGACGTCGGCCCCGCGACCACCCGTCGCATCGAGTATGAGCGCACGACGTTCATCGGCAGTGGTGTTATTCAGGGACAGCGTCGTGTCGCCTCCGAGCGGCGCGCACAGGGCAAGCCGTGCGTCCGGATCACCGATGGTGATCACTTGCGTTGCACCGCGAAGCGCGGCAAACGCCGTGGCCGACAGACCAACCGGACCCGAGCCCTGTACGACCACCGTATCGCCCATGGCAATATCGCCGCGTTCAACCGCGCCAAATCCCGTGAACAGACCGCATCCGCCTCCGATGACGTCATCGGATGACAACGATTCCGGGAGCTTGAGCATCAGCACACCCGGTTTGATGTAAATCCGTTCCGACCAACCGCCCAACGGGCCGTCGTTCGATGAATACGTTATCCCATACACTTTTCGTTTCGGGCAACGATTTGGCTGGTTACTGACCAAACAAAACCAACATTCGTGACAAACTTCGTGTACGTCATAAAATGTTACCAAGTCACCCGGGGTAAAAGGCGTCCCGACCGCGTCTATGCCATTGCCATGGGTTTCAAGGACACGGCCAACGCTGACATGTCCCGGAATGATCGGGTACGGTACTCCAGCCAACCGACCGTGAAAGAGGTGTACGTCCGTCCCACACACTTCGCTTGCCACGGTTTCTAAGAGCGTAGAACCGGGCTCCATGCGTGGTTTGGGTAGCTGGACGATTTCGATGGGCTTCCCGGGTGCGGGCATTATGGCGGCGCGAAACATGTGAATAAGCTACCAGCTACCAGCTGCCAGCTGCCAGCTGCCAGCTTTCTCACCCGTCGCACCGGGTGCTTCTCACACCACGGGTAGCGGGTGGCAGCCAGCGTGGCGACCTTGCATCGAACCAGACAAGCTTACCGAGACCAATCACAACGCCGTCACCATCCACAAACTCCATGCATCGCCGAAACTTTCTCGCTCACACCTCCACTGTTCTTGTCGGCGCCTTCGCGACGCGGCCACGTCCCGCGGAGTACATCATTCGCGGCGGCCTGGTATATGATGGAACGGGTGCGGCTCCCATACTGAGCGACGTCGCAATCGTCGGGGACCGAATTTCGGCCATCGGAACCCGGGTCGATACCGGATCCGCCACAGTCGTCGATGCGCGGGGATTGGCAATCGCGCCGGGATTCATCGACATCCATTCACATACCGATCTGGTGTTGTTCGTCAACAACCGGGCGGAAAGCAAAATTCGTCAGGGTGTGACCACCGAAGTGGTTGGCCAGGATGGCAGTTCGATCGGCCCGTGGACGGACGCCCGATTGAACACCACCCGCGATTCGTACGCGGAAAGATACGGTGTGGAAATCGACTTCCGTGACCTCGCCGGTTTTTTCGCGCGGCTCGCACGGGAACCGGCTTCGGTAAATGTCGCCAGCATGGTTGGCGCCGGCACAGTCCGGGAATACGTGATCGGCAATGACGACCGGCCGGCGACCGCCACTGAATTGTCCCGGATGGTACGGTTGGTCAGAGACGCCCTGGCCGCAGGCGCCTGTGGATTGTCGAGCGGTCTGGAATACGTGCCCGGAGCATTTGCAGACCTGAGGGAACTGGTGGAGTTGGCCAGACCGTTGGCGGCCCTTGGGCTCCCTTACGCGAGCCATATGCGTAACGAAGACGACCAGCTTTTTGCCGCGATAGAGGAAGCACTGAATGTTGGGCGTCTTGCGAACGTGCCCGTTCAGATCTCCCATCTCAAAGCACAAGGCCAACGGAACTGGTGGAAGGCCCAACCCGCCCTCGACATGCTCGAGCGCGCTGGAGCGTCCGGCATCGACGTGACATTCGACCGTTATCCATATATCGCATACAGCACCGGGCTAGCGTCACTCTTTCCGGTGTGGTCCCGCGATGGCGGCACCGATGCCTTTCTTGCGCGGTTAGAAACACCGGAGATGGCACGACGCATCGAACGCGACGTTCGTGACAAGATCGCCAAACTCGGATCATGGGACGCAGTACAGATCACGTCCACCGGATCGGACACGCTGCGGTGGGCAGCCGGCGAGAAACTCGGGGCTCTGGCGTCGGAGCGTGGTATGGAACCGTACGCCTTACTACTGCAACTCACGATCGGCGATCGGAACAATGCCGGAATGGTCGGATTCGGCATGAGCGAAGACAACACCGAACGGATACTCGCTCACCCACTCGCAATGGTATGCTCAGACGCTGGCGCGCGAGCACCGTATGGCCCGTTGGGCGAAGGGTCGCCACACCCGCGAGCGTATGGGTCCTTCCCCCGTCTGTTGGGGCACTATACTCGCGACCGCGGGATACTCACCCTCGAACAGGCCATTCATAAGATCACCGACGCCCCGGCACGGCGGTTACAATTGGCAGCACGTGGTAGGATTGAACCCGGATTCTTTGCCGACATCGTCGTATTCGATCCAGCAACCGTGCGAGACAACGCAACGTTCACAAATCCCCACGCGTACCCAGACGGTATATCACATGTTTTTGTAAACGGTGTTCCCGTCATAGCGGACGAAGAACACACCGGAGCAACACCGGGTAAAGTTGCGCGACCGACTATTTCGCAAAGATAAACCGAGCGTTACCGCTAGCGCTTGTAAACCACACCGCCCTTCATCACAAAGCGCACGTCTTCCATAACACCGATATCGGTTAACGGGTTACCAGACACCGCAACGATATCGGCCGTCATCCCCGGTGCAATACGACCACGGTCTTCCAAGCCTAACACGTCGGCAGCAACCACCGTTGCCGAGCGGATGACATCGATGGAAGACATGCCACGTTCCACCAATACGGCAAACTCTTTTCCATTGTCTCCATGGGGGTAAACGCCAGCGTCAGTACCGAACGCAATTTTGACACCGGAACGGGCCGCGCGCCGGACGCTCTCCACCGCAAGCGGCAGGATCGTCTCCGCCTTGCGCCGAATGGGCAGCGGTAGCGATTTCATATCGATGGCACCAACCAGATATGTGGTGGGCACGAGATACGTGCCATGCTCGATCATCAAGGCAATTGCTTCATCGTCGAGGATCGAACCGTGTTCTATGGTTTTAACCCCGGCTCGTATCGCCGCCTTGATTCCATCCGCTCCATGTGCGTGCGCGGCGACGTGCATGCCGTGTCGATCCGCCTCCTCGACAACCGCACGTATCTCGTCGAACGACATCTGCTGCGCTCCGACCGAACCCTCAAAAGAAAGAACACCGGCCGTTGCGCAAATCTTGATGAAGCGTGCTCCATGTTTGATTTGGTATCGAGCCGCTTGCAACAACCCGCCCGGGCCGTCAGCCACACCATTCCGATAGTCGGGTTCGCGCACACCCGGCGCATACCCGGTCACGTCACAGTGCCCACCCGTTATGCCGAGCGAATTCGCTCCAGAGTAAATGTGAGGCCCGTCGATGTCACCGCGTTCGATAGCCCGTTCAAGCGCGACACCGGGAAACCCACTCATATCGCGTACCGTCGTGAATCCGGCCATCAACGTCACACGCGCGTTGGCCGCCGCTCTGAGAGCTTGGTCGGCTTCGGTTTCCGTGACCACGCGGTTCACCCAGTCACCTTCGAGATCACCCGACAGATGCGTGTGCAGATCGATCAAACCGGGCAACAACGTCACATCGCCTAAATCGATGAGATCGGCACCGCGAGGCGCCCGCCCACCGACGGCCTCAATTCGCCCATCTCGTACGATGACGACCGGATTGTTCATCAGTAAACCGGTTTCGACATCGAGCATGCGGGCCGCTCGGATAACTGTGGTTTGCGCGGTTACGGGCGTACCAAGCACCACCAACATCGCGCTCAAGAATGCACACTGCGTCCAACGGGTTTTCATGAAGGCCTCTGGTGACAGAAGGGGACAATATAATTAAGGGCGGCGGGCGGCGGGCGGTAAGGCGGTAGGACGGTAGGACGGTAGGGCGGTAGGGCGGTAAGGCGGTAAGGCGGTAAGGCGGTAAGGCGGTTGGGCGGCCGGGTAAAAGGCGGTCGGGGCGGTATTGGGGATGGAGGTGCTCGTGGGCTGAGGTGCGCCGAGCCTAGCCATCCACACGTCAATCCAACATCTTCTCCTGCGCCAATCGCCCCATCTCGGACGGAACACATGCGACTACGATATCTCGCAGCATCGTTACTCCTTATCGCCGCGTGCGCACCTGATTATGACACCATCGTGCGTGGTGGGACCGTGTATGACGGCAGCGGGAACGCGCCTGTGGTGGCCGACGTCGCGATCGATGCAGACACCATTGCAGCAATCGGCGATCTGTCTGCAAATACGGCAACGGTGGAAGTGGATGCCACCGGTATGGCAGTGTCGCCTGGTTTCATCAACATGCTGAGTTGGGCCACCGTGTCGCTGATCGAAGACGGTCGCTCGCAAAGCGACATTCGCCAAGGCGTGACGCTCGAAGTATTCGGAGAGGGCTCGTCGATGGGCCCGGTCAACGACACGATGCGTCAGGAAGCGTTGAGTCAACAGGGCGACATCAAGTTCGACATTCCCTGGACCACCTTGGGCGAATACCTCGATCACATCGTGGCACGAGGCATATCGACGAACGTGGCCTCGTTTATCGGTGCCACAACACTCCGCATACACGAGGTAGGATACGAAGATCGCGACGCGACCTCCGAAGAACTGGATCGGATGCGGCAACTCGTCCGGCAGGGGATGGAGGAAGGCGCGGTTGGTATCGGATCGTCACTGATATACGCGCCGGCGTTTTACGCCAACACGCACGAACTCATCGAAATCTCCAAAGTCGCCGCGGAATATGGCGGCATGTACATCTCGCACATGCGCAGCGAGAGCAACCAGCTGCTTGAAGCGGTCGAGGAATTGATCACCATCGCACACGAGGCGGGGATCGCGGCGGAGGTTTACCATCTGAAAGCGGCCGGAGAAGCAAACTGGGGGAAAATGGATCGTGTCATCGAGCGGATCGAATCGGCGCGAGCCGACGGTCTGCGAATTACAGCCGACATGTACACCTACACGGCGGGCGCAACAGGTCTCGACGCCGCGATGCCACCCTGGGTTCAAGAGGGTGGGCACAACGCCTGGGTGGAACGGCTCAAGGACCCGAGCATCAGGCAACGCGTCGCACGCGAGATGGTCACACCCCAGAACGAGTGGGAAAATCTGTTTCTTGCTGCCGGTACGCCGGATCGGGTGCTGCTGGTCGATTTCCGTCAAGACTCACTTCGGCATCTTACCGGTAAAACGCTGGCGGAGGTAGCAGAAATACGAGGCACGTCTGCAGCCGAAACGGCCATGAACCTCGTCATACAAGACGATAGCCGGGTTGGCGCGGTGTACTACATGATGTCCGAGGAAAACATCAAGAAACAAATCGCGCTGCCCTGGGTGAGCTTCGACTCCGACGCCGGCTCTCTGACGTCCGAGGGTGTTTTCCTCAATTCCAATCCACACCCCCGGGCATATGGTAACTTCGCACGGCTACTGGCCAAGTATGTCCGAGAGGAGCAGGTCATACCATTGGAGGAAGCCGTACGCCGACTGACGTCGCTCCCCGCGGAGAACCTTTCCATCCGGAAACGGGGATCCCTGACGCCGGGACACTACGCGGACGTGGTCGTCTTCGATCCGGCCACGATTCAAGACCATGCGACGTTCGAGCAGCCCCACCAATACTCCACCGGCGTCGAACACGTTTTTGTGAACGGCGAACACGTGCTTCGAAATGGGGATCATACCGGTGTGACGCCGGGCAGGGTGGTACGGGGTCCCGGATGGACGGGGTGGAGATAAAGGGGAGGCACTTGGCCACACGCCAGATCGCGACTACCTTTTCGGGCTGTTATGGCTGAAGGCTCCCTTACACAAAGCAAGATCATGGTCCTCAGCGGGACGGCAAATCAGCCGCTCGCAGAGGAGATCGCGGCGTGCATAGGCGAAAAACTGTGTCAGGTGACCCTGAAGCGGTTCGCCGATGGTGAGATTTTCGTTCGGATTGAGGAAAACATCAGAGGCCGCGATGTCTTTATCATCCAATCCACGAATCCACCGGCGGAAAACCTACTCGAATTACTCTTGATGATCGACGCCGCCCGCCGAGCGAGTGCGGCCCGGATCACAGCTGTCATTCCGTACTATGGATACGCCAGACAAGACCGGAAGGACCAACCCCGGGTTGCCATCAGTGCTAAGCTCGTCGCCAATATGATTACGACGGCCGGAGCCGACCGAGTCCTGTCGATCGATTTCCATCAGCACCAACTCCAAGGATTTTTCGATCTTCCGGTGGACCACCTGTACGCCGCACCCGTATTTATCGAGCACTATCGTAAAATGGGTTTAAAGAACCTCGTGGTTGTGGCACCCGATGTGGGAAGCGCCAAAATGGCTCGGGGGTTCGCACAACGGTTGGATGCGTCCTTTGCCATCATCGATAAACGTCGTCCGACGGCAAACGTTGCCGAGGTCATTAACGTCGTAGGTGACGTGGATGGACGTGACTGCTTGATTGCCGATGACATGATCGACACCGCCGGAACCGTCGCCGCGGCTGCGACGGCGTTAAAGCGGCTTGGGGCGCGGGAGGTCTACTGTTGTGCATCCCATCCACTGCTCTCGGGGCCGGCGGTGGAGCGACTCACGGCGTCACCGTTAAAACAACTCGCCGTTACGAATACCATCGATGTGCCGCCAGGAGGGCGCTTCGATAAACTTGAGATTCTTTCCGTTGCCCACCTGTTGGCAAAGGCCATTGGCTACACCCATTCCAACGAGTCAGTCAGTTCTCTTTTCGATTAAACGCACACTGCAGGAATACCTATTATGGCACTCAAAACGAAAATTACCGTTGCGGCAGAAGGTCGGACGACCAAGGGAAAAGGACCCGCACGGCAATTGCGCCTCAACGGGAAAATCCCCGCCGTGGTTTACGGCCGAGGCCGCGACCCTGAATCGCTGACTATTTCTCTCAAAGAGATGGAGCGGACACTCGCCACGAGTTCAGCGAACGCGATCATCGACCTGGATGTCGGCGGATCCAGAGTCAAAGCACTGATTCGCGAAGTCCAGCGTCACCCGTTCCGACCCGGGATTTTACACGTGGATTTCTACGAGATCCATGAAGGTGAAACCATCACGCTTAGCGTTCCGATCCGTCTTGTCGGTATCCCCGAGGGCGTACGTAACCTGGGCGGTGTACTCGATCAAGTGCTTCGCGAAATCGAGCTCGAAGTTTTGCCAAAAGATATTCCGGAACATATCGACCTGGATGTCACCGCACTCGGCGTCGCGCAATCCCTAAGTGTGTCCGATTTACACATCGAGAATGCAACGGTCTTGCAAGACCTCAACAGAACCGTCTGTACGGTCGTGCCGCCGCGGGTCGATGAGGAAGCGGCAACAGCCGAAGACGAAGAGGAAGAAGAAACCGGCGCGGAACCCGAACTCATCCGCAAGCCCAAGGAAGAGGGCGAGGACGAAGGCGAGGCCTAACCCTGCACGCCATCGTCGGCTTGGGGAATCCAGGCGTCGAGTACGAGAATACGCGGCACAATGTGGGGTTCATATTGGTCGATGCACTTGCGGAGCGATGGAATTTTCCAAAGTTTCGCCGTCCGTGGCGATGGCGGGCGCGTGTGACCGAAGGCACCGTAGATGGGGAAAAGGTGGTGCTCGTCAGACCGCAGACGTACATGAATCGCAGCGGAGC
>JAZDDD010000183.1:0-2737 GCA_036679545.1 Gemmatimonadota bacterium
GCGCTCGCACTCGGGCCGATCAGCATGCCGCAAACAAGAAACGGCACGAAGGACCGCTGCACACTACGGATTGAACAATTCATCAACTGGGGCACCAACTGTTGGGGGTAGGTTCTCGTACTACACCATAAGTTGCTATCGGTTTCGGACTACATCACCTGCGTGAAGGACGCATACGCGACGTGCGGCTGTGGCGCTGCAGATGGCGTGTGATCGTCACCGTCCTAGCGAACCTTCTCCGAGAAGTTGCCGTGTGGACGCTACATTAACTCGTCAATTGACTCACGCACATGGTTCGTGCTCTCACGAACCTCTTCGGCAACACCTGCCTCCGTCGCAAACCGTTCGGCCCACTGCACCGCCTCCAAAGCCTCCGCTACGCGCCCATCTTCGGCAAGCGCCTGCGCATACATTGTCGCCGCGTACACGATTAGGTTCGGGAAGCGTGGATTGGATGCGATACGAACCGCGCTGCGATCGTTGGGGCTAGTTGTGGCACCCATGAAATCGGATGCCGACAAATCCTCGAAAGACACGCGCATTGCGGCGGTGTCCGGCGAAGCAAATGCGACGGGCATGAGACGTTGGTAGGCGCCGGCATGCCGAAGCACTCCAGCACCCTCAGGGATATCGGCGGGCGACACGGTCAGCGCGAACACGACCGGCCGGTTGAACTCCCCATTCGCACTCACCGCGCGCCAGGAACCAATGATGTGATCCGCCGGCCGCCGCGACACACTCCAAGTTCCGGGTGGAATGGGTACGCCATGCCGGCGATTCATGGTATCGGCATACCACTCGAGGTTCAACATGTTCGCGTTCACCACCGCAACGTCTTGTCGGAACCCTTCGGCAACTTGTAGTGCCAAGGCCGGATAGGTATCCCAGTCTCCGTCAGTGATCAGAACGGCACTGTCCGGCAACGACCGCAACACCCACCGATTGAACTGAACGACTGCGCGAGGGATAAACTCAGTTGCGAGTAGGGATCGGAGAGCTTCGTCCTCGATGTCTCTCTCACCACGACGCAACGCCTCCGCCCAAACCGCAATCCGCGCGTTTCCATCTGACGGGTCGCACTCGACCGCGGCAAGTGCATGTGTCCAAGACGAATCCGCGTTGGCAAACGACCAATCACTCAAGGCGGGATGATACACTGCGGCAAGAACCGTATGAGCAAAGCTGTTGCACGGTTCGATGGCCGATGCATTGCGAGCCGATTCCTGCGCCTCGTCAAATCTATTCAACCGCCGCGCCGTCTCCGCATGCCACGCATGGGCGTCCGCCGATTGTGGCATGTCATCTTTAGATCGCTCGAAAAGTGGCAGGGCGTCTTCGAGCCGATTGGCTCGGTAGTATTCCAAACCGACGGCAAGCGTGTCCGTGGCCGGGTCACCGGCACACCCTAGCCCTGACGTTAGCAACATCGGCACAACGGCAACGCCAATAGTAATCTGATGCATGATCTTCCTACGGTTGATTTCGTCCGCTCACTCGAATATCGCGACGGCACAGCCCACCGGCCAGCATAGATGAACAGAACACTCCGGATCGCTAACTATGATGAAACTTATTATACTGAAGTATCGTAGAGTGAGATATGATCCCAAAGGCTCCTCGTGACGAATCGTACTTCTGACATAGAGTCCGTTCTTCCCTTAAAACCCGTGGATTTTCTGGTCCTCTTGGTGCTTTCGGAACGAGAGCGTCATGGCTACGGGATCGTCCAAGACATCGAACGTCAAACCAACGGCACGATTCAGCTCGTTCCGGGGAACCTCTATAGCGTCTTAAAGAGACTTTTGGGACTTGGCGTCATCGCAGAGTTGCGGCGGCGTCCGGCCCCCGACCTCGATGATCAACGCCGACGCTACTACGAGATAACCGGTTTTGGGCGAGCGGTTCTCACGGCCGAAGCACGGCGCATGCGGCAACTTGTGGCCACCGCCGAGGCAAAACACATCCTCAATAAGACCGAACCGGCATGACACGTCACACCGCAGGGTTAGGGTGGCGACGGCTGTACCGGCTTTTGTTGCTTCTTTATCCGAGGTCTGTGCGGGCCCGATTTGGCCAGGACATGACTGAGTGTTTTGCCGATCTCCTGGCGCGCGCAACCAACAGCGGCAGGCATTTCGCCGTTTTGCGCGTGGTAGTGCGTACGCTTCGCGCACTGCCCCGAAGCGTTGTTTTAGCCTACCGCGGCAATCCGGGAATCGTCTCGCATCGTGTGAATATTTCTCTATCGGCCTCAACAACAAAGGGCAGTCACATGGAAACGCTCATCAGAGACATCCGTTTCGCATTACGTGGTTTTCGTAAACGACCGGGGTTTGCGTTTCTCGCCGTTGTGTCGCTTGCTCTTGGCGTGGGGGCAAATACAACGATGTTCAGCACCGTAAACGCCATACTGTGGCAGCCGTTGAATGTGCCGGAACCCGACAGACTCGTTCGGATCTATGAGCATCGAGGTGGCTTCTCGAATTTGTCCTATCCAAACTTTCATGACATCCGTGAGCAAGCCGACACATTTTCGGGCATGTTTCTTCAAAGCCTGCAGACGTTTGGCCTAACAACCGACGGTCAAAGCGAGGTAGTGCATGGCGAAGTTGTTTCCGCAAACTATTTCCAGGTCCTAGGCATAGATATGGCACAGGGTCAGTTTTTCACTGCGCCTGAAAGTGACCACGCCGGCGCCGAGCCGGTTGTCGTGCTTGGTCACGACCTGTGGACCAGG
>JAZDDD010000184.1:0-3417 GCA_036679545.1 Gemmatimonadota bacterium
CCCGCCAGAGCTCCACACTCCCAAAACTTCTCAAGAGCATCCGCCGCACTGTACGCGTCCTCTCCATTTGCCACAGGAAAGGCGGGAGGACCTGTTCGGGTGGATGACCACGACCGACCAACTCCGCGATCGTGGCAATCAACGCACCCGGTGCGCCAACGTCAAAATGGGTGACGCGACCGTCTTCGTCGAATTCTGGCAGGCACCCACCAGCGTCCGAAGAAACCGTGATCCGGCCCGCCGGAGCTCCACACTCCCAAAACTTCTCAAGAGCATCCGCCGCACTGTACGCGTCCTCTCCATTTGCCACAGGAAAGGCGGTGACATCAACCGTGCACCCGCTTCGGGCAAGATCGATTGCCTCGTCGAACAGGCCACGTCGCCGGTTCACATGTGTGGGATAATATACTCGCGCCGGAATCTCCGCCGTGGCCAATGCGGTCCGGAGCTGCGCCAATCCCCGGGATCCATCGCCTACGTGAAAGTGCACCACACCCGCTTTGTTTGTCATGAGTCCGGCCACGTGGGCGTCTGCCGCAAGCCGCATGATCTCAGCGTCTGTGGGTTGGCTCGACCGGTGATCACTGATAGCCACCTCGCCAATTCCAATGAGACACTCTACGGTGGTGATGTCGCGGCGAACCGATCCCGTGAGGGTCACAGGCGGTACGTGGTACCCACCGGTGAATCCGAATGCATTGAGACCCAGTTCCCTCAAGCCATGTATGGTGACCACGAGTTGATCAGTGGTCCGAATCGTGTCGTCCGTCCCAAGCAATCCGACGACGGTCGTCACACCGGCTCCGGTAACGATCGATAGCGCTAGCGGCGGTACGCGGCTGGCGGCACCGGCCCGGATAGGCCGGATGCGGTCCACTACCCACCCAGACCACACGACCGCCGGCAACGAGCAGATCGACAACGCCCTGCGGTTGGGGGGCGTATAGGTTTGCGTTGCGGATGAGAGTGATTCCATGCATGGCGAGGAAAGGTAACATTGCCGGAAGACAGGAGCGGGGAGTGAGGGCATCGCCCAGAGGAATCTCCGCGCCCACCAAGACATCAGGCCCGACGACTAACGTTTCGTGATGGCGTCAATTTTGGGGATTGTTGCGCACTATTGGTGCGAAACTCACGCCAACAATCCGATCGAAACGCAAACCTATTTTACCGGCATGCGAACACTCATCGCTCTAGTTGATTGAATCGCGCACCAACCCAAAAAGTAAAAGCAACGCGTCATAGGCGTCGCCAAACGTATCCCACTGCCCCGTCCGCCTTGCATGATCCAGACGTTCGAACCACCGGCGGGCAGCCATCCATTCGGTCGCTACGTCACTGACTGCTCGCGGAATCTCCTCCGCCTGTTGGAGCGCGGATGCGAGGTCACCACCACGCCCCAGTCCCGTAGCCCCACCATCAAAGCCCGCAAACACATCAAGGAGTCGGGGATGTTCCCCATCAACCGTTCCGGCACTGTATATCGCCTGTATCGAAACTATCCCGCGGTTGGTGGGAATCGTTTTCACGTTGCCCGGGACAACCGCTCTTGAACTGAGTTCCGTGGCGACACGCGCCGCCACCTGACTCGGTCCTGGGACTTGCAACGGTGGACGCATATTGAAAACGTCAAGTCGGAGTCTTGCACCTTGCGCAACTCCGTCCACGACCGCGGATAATGCTGGCGGATCACCCCGTTCCAAAGCCGCCCGCAAGCGGAGTCGGTTGGTCGTGTCCGCGGGCGAGTCACCGGTCCACCAAAACGTTGATTGATTGGCGGGTGTCAAAGAGGGGCGAAATGCACCGCGAGAAAAGTTGCTCGTGTTCAACGAGGCCAGAACACGCAGTTGTGCATCAAAGAGTTCACGCGGATAGCGAATATGCGGCAGCAACGTGGTGGGAATACGGTCCGATGGCCGTATGAGTTCCGGCGCCAGCTTGGACCACGCATTGCTCAGATGGTCGGCGGAACTCAAAGAATAGATGTTCGTTGTGCCGGTATGGGCGTCAACGACACCGAGGAACCCCGCGCGAAAAAAGCGAACCGTTCTCCCCCGCGCTCGTGTTGGCATTGAAAAAGGGTACCCTTCCGCGATGACATACCCCGGTGCAAGCCACACAAGACGCCCGTCCTCTAATACGGGATAGGCGTGCCCGAATGTCAGGAACGGAGCGTAAGCCTCCAAACGCTCTCCCACCGATCGTGTCCATCCAACGTAAGCATCCGAATCAATTCGAGAAAATCGGAGAAACCGAGGACTTTGGAGTTTCCACGCGAGCGCCAGTCTACGAAACACACCACCAACACGGACGCCAGTCACGGCCGACGGTTCGTCGTCGTCGAAGACCGCATATTGGCTTGCCGCTGACGAAAAGCGAATGGGCCCCGCGTGGAGCGTCAATGCGAAAGGTTGTTCAATGGTAAGACCCGGTGTTGTGATGTCCGGGATAAACAGGGGACCACCGGACGCCGAAACCTCATCCGCCCTCACGACCCAGACATCTGCGGCCATGGAATACCGTCCCGTGCGTGCTTCCTCCCACGTGACAGCGCTGTCGCGCTGCCGTAAGGCCACCAGGTCCACGTCACGAACGCCAATGGCCACCGGAACTCGGCTGGAATCGGCGGTGGGGTACTGTGCCACAGAAACGTCGAGCACCCTCATCACGGGGTCGTCGCCAACAACCTGATTCAAAAAAATATTTACTGCAAACGGATCCCAAACGGGACCGCCATCAATGGGGTTGTTGCGCTGACGAGTTGCTCGTCCCGATGCACCGATGATCGTGTCCCGACCGATCAATCCGAACGCTTCGCGAACAAATGAACGCCCAGGCACCGAAAGTTCCAACGTGCGTTCTTCCAGGTTCCGTGCACCATTCGCAACCGCGGGCGCCAAATGATGTCCGGTCACGGAAAACGTAACCAGCGCCACCCAACCGAACCCCACAATTGCCAACCGTCCA
Organism: Gemmatimonadota bacterium; assembly: GCA_036679545.1. GTDB lineage: Bacteria > Gemmatimonadota > Gemmatimonadetes > Gemmatimonadales > GWC2-71-9 > JAZDDC01. Next base: position 2,968 of record JAZDDD010000184.1, read on the forward strand.
AACACCATCCAAAAGGCCGAGCATGCTCCAGCCAAGATTGCGAGTGCACCTAACAACGCGCTTGTGGGGATTCGAACATCGGTGAGAATGGTATCGTATGGCACCCCATGCAAACCGGCGACATACTCGGCGGGTTCAAGCCGATAGCCCCAAAACAACACCAGTGCGACCGCGACCAACAGACCTCCGAGATGTCGTCTCGCTGTTTCGCTGATCTGAATACGTCGCGCAGCGATATCGACGGCGCCGACCGCAAAGTACAGGATGCTCACAACCCCCAACATGACGATCGCAAGCATGACGGCGAACCCATGTAACGTTCGATTCCACGGCAGAGTGAACAAGTAGTAACCGACGTCGTAACCCACAATTGGATCAGGCACTCCAATGGTTTCTGCTTGGGCGGCAAGTGCCCGCACAGTCCACCAGGTATCGGCGTCGTGGGTCATC
>JAZDDD010000185.1:0-5879 GCA_036679545.1 Gemmatimonadota bacterium
CAACTGAGTCGTTTGGTGAATGGCTGGAGGAACAGGCCCCTTCCAAGAATGGCCCATCCGGTGTTGGTCGGGACAACTACACGTGGTATCTCCGCAACGTACATCTCGTTCCTTACAGTTGGGAAGAGCAAGTCACGCTCATGCGCCGAGAGCTGGCGCGATCACATGCGGCTCTGCGGCTGGAAGAAAACCGGAATCGCGATCTGCCGGAACAAACACGAGTGTCGAGTGCAGAAGAATACGATCGTGTGTTCAATGCTGCGGTGGATGAGTTCGTCGCATTTTTGGGACGAGAAGAAATCGTCGAGGTCAAAGATTACATGGCACCGGCGCTCCGTGAGCGGATCGGTCAATTCACACCGGCCGACGGTATGCGCGGCTTTTTCTCGGAAGTGAGTTATCGAGATGCCATGACGATGCGCACGCACGGGTACCATTGGATCGAACTTGCGCGAATGGTCGCAGAACCGCATTCGAGTCCCATCCGCCGCGTACCGTCGTTGTCGAACATCTATGCAGAACCGCATTCGAGTCCCATCCGCCGCGTACCGTCGTTGTCGAACATCTATGACGCGCGATCTGAAGGTCTTGCCACCGGGATGGAAGAGATGATGATGCACGCGGGCCTGTTCGACGAAACCCCCCGTGCTCGCGAATTGATTCACATCCTGTTGGCCCAACGCGCGGCGCGAGCGATTGGCGGGTTGATGCTACACGCGAATGAATGGACCGTCGAAGAAGCGTCTGAGTTTGCTTCAGAGTGGACACCGCGCGGATGGATGCCCGCAGATGGCAACACCGTCATCGGCGAACAGTATCTTTACCTCCAGCAGCCGGGGTACGGAACCAGTTACCTGACCGGCAAAATTCAACTCGAAGAATTGATGGCGGAACGCGCCATCCAACTTGGCGATGATTTCACCATCAAACGATTCATGGACGAGTTCACCGCAGCCGGCGTGATTCCGATTTCGTTGGTGAGGTGGGAGCTGACGGGTCAAAACGATCATCTTGTCGGAATGCTTGACGGGATGTAACCGCAAATCTTTACGACTTGAAGTACGGGAGTCTCCCGTGGCTGTCCTGTCGGCCTAAACGACTAATGTTCGGAAGTATGACATCGATTTGATTTGCCGCCTAACCGCTCAGAGGGGAGTGCACCATGCAACTCAAGACCATCCGCCGGACAAAATGCCGGCTTGTTTCAACCGCCGTGCTCTCTGCTCTGGTCGCGACTCTTTTTCTGACCCAAATCATCGCACTCCGAAGCGCAGGACACACCCCCGTGGACGCCTCTGAACCGGGGCAGCGATAACATCGAAGTTTTGGGGCATCTCGCGTTGGGACCCGACGAAAACCTGGCCGACATGGACATCGAGCAGGAGATGAGCCGGCCCTACGCGTACGTGGCCAGGGCACGGTACGCCGGTGCGGGGCCGATTGGCTTGTCGATCGTTGACCTCTCAGATCCGGAGCGGCCGAGCGTCATCACGGAGTGGCACATCGAAGATGAGGACCTCCACATCGGCGGCGCGCGGGATGTGAAGTACTTCAAGTGGGATGACCGCTACTACGTCATCCAGAGCTTGCAGTTCCGACAGGGCGGACCAAACACCGACCTCGGCGCGGTAGTGCTGGATGTGACGGGCCTCCCGGATCCCGAGTCGGTTCGCGAGGTTGCCAGGATCCGAGAACCTGACTTACCCGGAGGCTTCCATAACATCTTCGTCTACAAGCATTCGAACGATCGCGTGTATTTGTTCGCGACTGTGAACGGCCCGCAGGCCAATGTCTACGACCTCGGTACGCTCATCGAGCAAGGGCCCGAAAACGCCCTCGCCGGACGGGTTCCCGTCCCCTCCAATGACCCCAATCGGAGCGGTTACCACGACTTCTACGTCGCTTATCATCCCGACACCGACGAAGATCGGTTCTATGGCGGTGGAACGGGTGGGTATTTCATATACGACGTCACCAACCTCGAGAACCCCGAACTTCGCATCACTCTCAACGGCATTCGAGGAATCACGCGAGGACACACGTTCACGCCGTCGCCCGACGGCCGTTTCGTCATCGGCGAGTCCGAGTACCAATACGCGCCACTGCGCATCTTCGATCTCAAGCCTGCACTCGACGGCGAAATGACCAATATCCGGAACCCGATCTCTGCGTGGACGGCACACTGGAAACACCTTGTGCACAACCACGAGGTCCGGTGGCCCTATGTGTTCGTGTCGGGGTACATGGACGGGTTACAGGTCTTTGATATGTCCGATCCCGTGAATCCCCAGACCGTAGCGTTCTACGACACCTACCTTGGCACGCTCAACTCGAATAATCCCGGCGTCATGCGGGGCGCGTTCGGGGTCGACGTACGCAACGAGGACGGTCTGATTGTTGTAAGCGACATGACCACGGGAATCTGGACGTTCCGTATGGAGGGATTCCAGGGGTGGAACGGAGAGGGTTGGGGGATGCCTGACATCTCAAGTGTCCAGAAGTGGGACCAGCCGGTGAAAAAGAAACGGCCGATTAGCTGAACCAACTGGTGAACGATTAGACTGGCAGTGTCTCCGCCCGGACCGTATCCAGCGCAGAACATTTTTGCGATTGGTCGAGGCCTCCGGAGGCAAGTAAAACCAACGACAAAAAGATCAGCCGCCGAAGAGATCCGCGACCCGGCGTCGTGGCTGCCTAACGATCGTCGTAAGCCAGGATTAGGTCGAGGATGCCGCGTGCAATGGCGCCGGCGTCGACACCCTCCCAGTTGCTCGCCAACACGATGCCGATGTTCTCGTCCGGTAGCAGCAGGATATAGCTTCGGAAACCTGTGTCCCCTCCGCCGTGGCTCACGGTGCGGTGCCCCGCGTACTCGCCAAGGAACCAACTCAGACCGATCTCGACGTCGCCGGTAGACGTGGCGGTCGTGGGCGTCCACAAGAGGTCGTAGCTCGCGGTGCGAAGGATGCGTCGACCGTCCAGCTCGCCCCGGTTTAGGTTCGCAAGCATCCATCGCGTCATTTGACTTACGCTGGAGTTCAAGGTGGAGCTCGGTGCGTGGCGTCGGTTGTACGGGTAGACATCGCTAACCCGTGTGGGATCCTCTATGTGCCCAGTGGTTCGGAGCGTGTCGTCGATCTCGGGATAGATGAACGAACTCTTGTTCATGCCGAGTGGCTCGAAGATGTTTGCGTGGACGAACTCCTCGAAGCTCATACCCGACACCTTGGCGATCACGTCGCCGAGCGCGTCGAACGCCATGTTGCTGTAACGCCAGTCCTCGCCGGGCGCCCATAGGAGCCGTTCCGACGCCATTTGGCGCACGTATCGCTCCGCTGCACCGTCGTCGGTCTGGGGATTGTCCCACTCGTAGTCGCCTACGTCGGGTATTCCCGACGTATGGTTCAGCATCTGACGAATGGTGACGTCGCGATACCGCTCATCGGCGAGGCGGAAGTAGGGAACGTGTTTGGTGACGGGGTCGTCGAGGCCCAGCATTCCTCTCTCGGCCAGCTGCACGATTGCGGTGGCGACGAAAGGCTTCGAGACAGACGCGAAGTGGAAGACGTGTTCGGGAGAGAGTTGATCGTCTTCTCCGAGCTGCGGCACTCCGAACGCACCCGTATACACGACCTCTCCGTGTTGCACGACGGCCGCTGTCAATCCAACTATGTCCCGTGTTCGGACGCGTTCCGCGAGGTCGGTGTCGATGCGCTGGTCGAGCGATTGTGCGCTGACACAGGCCGCCAGGCCTAGGGTGGCCAACACGCAGTCCGATGATCTACTCATCCATCACAATGAAGAGGAGTAATCAGTGCCGCAAGCCCTAAGCCGGTTGCGTTGTAACGCGAGGACTTGAACGCGGTCCTCAGGCCCTGGTTTTCAGGGTAACATAAGGGACGATGTTCAGGACTATCAGTACAAGTCGATATTGCTGAAACACATGAAAAAATGTCACCTTGTTAGGTACGGCGTTTCAGGCGTTCAAGCGCTTCCCGTCGGCTGCGGCTGAGTTTAATGCGCTGACCGTCTGTCATTACCAGCTCGTAGTCCCCGTGCGAGACGGGGGCATATTCGCGCACGCTCGCCAGATTCACAATCGCGGACCGATGCACTCGAGCGAATTGCTGCGGGTCAAGTCTTCGTTCTAATTCGGCCATCCGTGTGTGAAGCCAAACCGATTCTCCCCGCACGTGCGCCCGCACGTAATCGCCAGCGGCCTCGATCCAGTCAATCGTGTCGACCTGTACTAGGCGGGTCATCCGACCGACCCGGGCATTGAGCGTTGATAGATAAGAGATACCGGCCCGATGATCGCTGTTTGGGTCTGAAGCGCCTTGTTTGGCGGGCGGTGCCGTGAGTTCAGGACGACGGTATGCCACGTGAGCCATTGCCACGATCACGGCCAGGACACCGAACGCGATGTGTCCCCACTCCAATGTCCCACCAACGACAGTTCTCCAAAACCCCTGGTCGGGTATGTGCCCCTCGGCGATTGTTGCGAGCGCGACCTGTGACGTGTTGATGCCCCAGACGACGCCGATCCCAGCGACGAGGTAAATCAACGCCATCGGTCGCCAAGTGGCTTTTGTAAGGGGTGATTTGCGGACGGCGATAAAAACCAAAACCGTGACCGGAATCCACGGCAACGCGTTGAGAACTTGCCATGCCGTCAGTAGCCCAAATGAAGCTGGCTCGCCTCTCGCCGCCGCCGCGAGGTACAACTGCACCGCGGACGTTAGGCCGACGGCTCCCCAGATCAAGGTGAGGTAGATCGCGTGACGCGTGGACCAAAACCGAGTCATGTGGGGAAAATACACGTTGAACGTCCTAATGGATCCGCTTGCCTGCAGTCCTCACGAACCCTCCACAATACGGAGTCGGCTGTTCACCTGTACATCGTGCAACCGATCAATGTGTCCTGAAGGCCAATACACGGCCACCTCACTCACAGAACGTGCGTCGCCTAGGCCAACGTGCACGGTGAACGCGTTTTGACTGCGCCAGCCCTGTTGCGACCGAACCTCACGGGTTTGATTCACCGTGCGCCCGGCTATTACAGCGCGGACCACTACGCGAGCGCCAATGGCCGACCGATTCGATTCAGTGCCGACCAGATCCAACCCCAGCCAGTTGCCGACGGGTCCGTCGTTTCGGTAAAGCAGGTTACGCTCGCCCTCTCCAGGGTTGTTAGGCCAGTGCCCCACGAGTAAGTCGAGGTCTCCATCGCCATCCATGTCCGCCACGGCGGCGCTTGAACCAAATGACATCTCTTGGCCGAGATCTCCGAGCACGGCCCGCTCGAGGTTGCCGCGACCGTCGTTGAGATATACCATGGTCGGGCTTCCCCATGGGACGACGACGAGATCCAAATCCGCGTCATTGTCGATATCCGCCCATAGCGGTTGCACCGAGTACGCTCCGTCACGGGCGGGTGCAACCTCCGGCATCAAAGTAAAGTGCATGTTTCCATCATTTCGGTATAACCGATCGCTTTCGCCGAGCATGTATCCGACGTAGACATCGAAGTCCCCGTCATTATCGTAGTCACCCCACGCGGCGCCTACAGAACCGGAAAGCAGTGGTCCATCGGTTACTAGAGGTTGTCCTGTCAGTTCCGAAAAGTTTCCTCGACCATCGTTTCGATAGAGCACGTTGCGTCGACGTCCCGATAGGAAAAGATCGGCGTCGCCATCAAGATCGACATCAACAAAGGTGGCGCCACCCGTTTGCAGTGAGTCCCGCTCCAGCAGGTTATTAGGTTGGCGCTCGAAACCCGAGCCCGTGTTCATGTACAAGAAATTGTTCTGCGTGCCGGACAAACCGCCGTTGGATACCAAAAGGTCTACCAGGCCATCGTGATCGACATCGGCCCACGT
>JAZDDD010000186.1:0-3507 GCA_036679545.1 Gemmatimonadota bacterium
TTATCAACAAGCGTCGGTGAGCAACGGAACCTTTTGGCCAGTGAATGACGTATTGTTCATTGAAGCTGTTAACGCTGGCGGACCAAGATCATGGGCAAATTACTTCTCCTATTCATCGCTGTGCCAGCCATTGAGTTGGTCCTGCTTCTCAAGATCGGGAGCATGATCGGGTTCCTACCCACGGTGGCGGTCATTCTCATCACTGGAGTTCTGGGCGCGGGGCTTGCAAGGCTTCAAGGCCTCAGCGTGCTGGGGCAACTACAGGCGGAGATGGGGACCGGACGCTTACCGGCGGGACCCATGGTGGATGGTGCAATAGTTCTGGTCGCCGGGGCTCTGTTGATGACACCGGGTTTCCTGACTGATATTTTCGGGTTCCTTTGTCTGATACCCGCCACCCGGAGTGCAATGAAACGCCTCATGTGGACACGTTTCGAGCGTGCGGTCAAAAGAGGCAACTTCAATATCTACGTGTCGAGCGGAAAGCCTTGAAGGTTTAACCTTAAATCGAACGGAGCTATAAGTGGACCCCCGTCAGATTGAAAAGATGGCGCAAAAAAATCGCGAGAAGAGTCAGCAGCGGTACGAAGAAGAATCAAAAAAACCATCGATTGGTGCTTCAGAGAAACGACGGAAGGAGCTTAAAGAGGTAGCTCCCGATCCGCGTTATGAGGGTGCGGATAGACTCTTTAACGAGATGAAAAAGAAGGATCGCAGCTAGAGCATTGTAATTAGCTGCCGGTCCCAAAACTCGGTTTCTTGGACGCTTCGATTTCCTCTTTTAGGACTCGGATGCGATCCATGATAGCACCCATCAAGAGTTGGGCGGTTTCTCTGTTTTTCTCTCTATCGAGAAACTCGGAAAGATCGACCGGCTTTCCGTAGTGGATATGGATTCGTTTGAAAATTCTCGGGAATGACGCGCCAATCGGAAGCACTTGGTCCATACCGTCAATGCAAACGGGAATCACAGTCGGCTTATTTTCGAGGATCATTAAACCAGCACCGCCTCGACCATCTCTGATTTTTCCGCTGCGTGAACGAGTTCCTTCAGGGAACAACAGCACTGGGGCAAAACGCAACGCCTTGCCAATCTTGAAGATCGCGGAAACATCTTTCCTCCCGCGTTTGACCGGTATGCACTTCCAATTGTCAGCAAGCCAACCAACAAGGGGTTTCCTGTAAAGATTCTCCTCTGCCGCCGGGTTCCAGGGGATTAGCCCCGGTCGAATCAAAGATTCGGGATAATACACGGACAGACCAACGATGAAACTGTCTATCATCGTCTGGTGATTCGACATCAGAAGAGTGTTCGGCCCCCGCGGGACATGCTCACGACCAACAACGGTCGTCCTGTTCAGAAAATTGAAGAAAAAATAACCGATGGTTACCGTAATGTTTGTTACCACCGCGTGCGTGAACGGCCAAAAGAAACGGAAGATTGGACTGCGATGTGGATAGAACGACGCTAGGGTCTGACGGTCTACCATCTTTGCTCTTCGCCTTCCGTGACGGACAAAGGGCCGTCCTACAGCGGGCGGCCCACATGGATGACAAAGTTACAGCTTCCCGAAGCCGCGGCTAGGTCTCACCCATCCGCACGTAAGACCACAAACGGATCCAGGGCCGCCGCGCGGCGCGCCGGAATGAACGTGCCGAGGGCAACAACCCCGAGCGAAATAAAGGCCACAACCACCAGCACTATCGGATCAAAACGCCCGACGTTGAAGAGCATTGACTCAAGAACCCGGGTTGCGAACATCGCCCCTACCAATCCCACCACAGCTCCAACAATTCCCCGACGCAGCCCGTCACGCAAAATGAGACGCGCCACCGACCCTGGTCGCGCCCCCAACGCCATCCGAATACCGATTTCACGACTCCGTTGGCGAACACGGAAAGACACGACACCAAAAACACCGAGCCCCGCCAACATCAATGCCAATGCGCCGAAAAGCGAAACCATCCAAACCAACACCTGACGTTCCGCCACGGACTCCGCGACGACATCGTCCATCGGCGCCATAGCAAATGCCGGTTGATCGGGGTCGGTCTGTTGTACGATCAGGCGGGCCTTTTCGAGCACGTTAGCTCCTTCTAAATCGCTTTTGAACACGAAGGTCATGTTGTGACCCGCGGCCTGCAGGTATGAAGCGTAGATCGTTTCACGGGGTCCGATGTCTAACGATTGCAACCGCACATTGCCGACAACTCCCACAATCTCCCACAACGGGCCGTTGCTGTTATTGCCAATGCGCATGCGCATCCCGATAGGTTTCCGGTCGTCTGCATGGCGATCGACCCACGCCTGATTCACCACGGCAACAAAACTCACGTCGGCGTCGTCAAACGTCGTGAATGTCCGGCCATCAAGGATCGGTATGCCCATCACTTCGAAATACGTTGGCGTGGTGACACGGTACTCCGCGTTGGGTCGGGCGTTGGGTTCTAACTCGAGACCTTCGACGACGAATCTGACGCCGTTGGTTTCCCGTAGCGGAAGATGTGAAATGCCAGCTGCGGCGCTGATGGTGGCTTCGTCCTCGAGACGACGTAGCACTTCGGAAAAGAACATGACTCGATTGGGCATCGCCCGATAAACACCTTCGTTGGGATCGATCTGCACTGGAAGATAAGTTTGCGCCACATTGATATCGGTGGCGTCGAACCCCATATCAACCGACATCAACTTGTCAAAACTGCGAATGAGAAGACCGGAGGCCACGATAAGCATCACCGACACCGCCACTTCCGCCACGACCATCCCATCGCGGAGACGGCCGCCAGATCCGGCGGATCCTCGGGCACCATCGGAGAGCAACGACATGGGACTGGTAAGCGACGCGATGATGGCCGGTGCCATGCCAAAGATCAAACCCGCAACCGCGGCCACAAGCATGCCGAATACCAGCACCCACGCATCGAATCCGATGAGTTCCGCACGCGGCATGTACTGCGCCGCAAAGTTGCTCAGCAAACTCGTAGTGGCGAGTGCGACTAGAGACGCCACCACACCGCCTACGACACTCAAAACTAAACTCTCGGCGAGTTGAAACCGGATGATGTCGCCTCGACTGCCACCCACGGCCAACCGCAACGCAGTTTGACGACTCCGAGCTGCGCCACGAGTCATCAACAACGCGGATACGTTTGCGCAAGCCACGAGAAGAACGAAACCCACGGCCCCGAAGAGAATAAAGAGCACCGGTTCCATGTCACCGATGATTTCGGAACGAAGTGACTCGACCCCCGTTAACCATCCACTCCCGTCGGGATACGACTGTGGGTATTCCGCGCGAAGACCGTCCGCCACCACAGCAAGTTCCGCCCGGGCGCCCTCCATCGTTACACCTTCGGACAAACGGGCAAAAAGTTGCAACGGACGAAAGTTCCGAAAGAACCAACGACCTCCGGGTTGCAAGTCCATCGTGCCCCACATGTCGATATCCGCACCGAGCGGTCTGCCAGGATGGTGAAACGACCGAGGCATCACACCCACGACCTCAA
>JAZDDD010000187.1:0-5660 GCA_036679545.1 Gemmatimonadota bacterium
GACCCAAGCGCCCCAACCGGCCAATCCGCGGCAATCCAACATGCCAAAAGCCCTGTCGCAAACGCGTAAACTTGTTTTTTGGTTGGTTTCTCCAGCGTACGAAGACGCTTTACAGCCACGGCATACGCTACGGCCCACGTCATGACAAAAAGCCACACACCCGGATAGGCTTGCCACGACCAGGTCCACGCCTCATCGGTTGTGCTGCACCACCAGTTCATCGAGTCGGTCCGCGATCAGTGTTGCGCTTCGCGATGGCCGCGTTGCATGCGGTCCACCACATCGACATAGGACACGACCGGTGCCCAAAAGGTCACCACACCGGCATTCGCAAATTGGACAGTCACGGACAGCGAGTCGCCACGCCGATAATGTCTACTCAACTCACGAAGCATGGCATGCAAGCCACCGGGTTTAAGCGCAACCGATCCACGTGACGGTATGTCAATCGACTCCACCGCAACCATCCGCACGGAGTTGCCCGCACGGTTTTGGTCGTGGAGGGAAACATCGCTCGCGAGATTCACCACAACCGACGTGACCCTATCTGGAAGGTCGCCGTGGTTGCGGAGTGTAAAATAGAGAGAGCCTACGTCTGGCGTGACCGGCTCCGGGGCGTATGGATTTTCGATCGTCAGGCCGCCCACGGCAGCAACCACGACGTCCTTCGTGGCAATCTCATTTCCCGACGGGACGTCACAGGCGCCACCGAGAAAAATCGCGACCGCGCAAACCACCGCCTGATTAAACGACACTAGCGCCAACCGCGTGCCAAGATTGGCAAATCGTGCGCCCAATCGACCTGACGGGTTCCAAACGGGTACGCAAGGTGAGCGAGGTTGTCGGTCGTGTACGCGAGCACTTGCGCCGCGTGAGCCATGCCGTAGTCGCCGTCAGGCAGATCCTCGCGGAACGATTCGCCCAGACCTATGGATTTCTGGATTTCGTTGACCTGTTCGAGCGTCCCAGTAAGTCCGATGAAGTTCCTATCGAACGCACGCAACCACTCCCTCAACCGTGCCGGCGTGTCTCGTTCAGGATCCGTCGTAACGAACACAACCTTGAATCTCGCGGCCTCGGTGGGTGACATTTGTTGGAGGACGGCGGCGATGCTCGCCATGTGAATTGGACATACATCAGGGCAAAACGTATAGCCGAAAAACAGAAGTGTCACGAAGCCTTCCGTCTGTTCTAGAAACTCAAACGGTTCTCCATTCATGTCAGAAAGCGTGAAATCTTCTTTGGATAAGGGTGTAGGTAGGACCCGCCCGTTGAATTGGGAATCGGGATCGCGTTCGAGACTGCCCCGTGGAGAACACCCCTGGGCAAGAATCATCACGGCTACAAGAAAGGAAGCCGTGTTCCCGCGGTTAAATGAGCGAAATCGTGTAGACAATTGCGGTTCCACCTAGCAACACCAGCCCCACATAAGCGAGTCCCAATAGTCCTTTGCCGGGTCTATGCTCGGGTGCCACGTCTGAGGACGTAACAGCACGCAAGTTGAGGTACCCCAACACCGGCGCTGTAATAAATGTAAAAATGGTTGCGAAGTCGACCATTGCGGTGAGCGAACCCAAAAAAGCACCAAGAACAGCAAGTGTGGTAACGGCAAGAAAAGCGATGGCCATCCAATACGACCGGCCGACCGACGCATCTGTTGGGGACGCGTCTTTGTCGAGGATGTTGCGAAGACATCGATCGAGCGCACGCGGGTATCCGTCGATGACCGTCAGCGATGTCGATAACATCGTCGCAAAGACGGCCACGAGAACGATGGGCCTCATCCAATCGCCGAGCGTGCTGGAATATAATTCGACGAGTTGTACGCTAAACGCGGGTCCACCCGAACTAAATACCTGTCCTGCGCCGTACATAACACTCGATCCCAGCAGGACAAACGCAAACGCGAGTATTCCCGTTCCGACATAACCGATTCTGAAATCGAGAAGCGACACGGCGAGTGACCGCTCACTACCGGTGTCTTTGTGTTTGGCGAGTGTCCACAAAGAATTCCACACGGAGATGTCTAGCGCGGAAGGCATCCAACCAGCCAATGCCAAGATGAACGCGAGCGTGACGACACTTCCCGACCCCATGGCGGGCCAAAGGGCTATGGTTGAAAAGTCGGCGCGTGGCAGTGAGACACCGGCGGCCATCAGCGTGGAAACGGCCAGTAATACCAAAACGACTTTGATCGTGCGATCCAAAACGCGATAGCGGCCGATCCACAACAACCCGACGCAACCGCCGATCACAAGCAAACCATACACCGTGAGCGGCCAATCGATACCGACGATATACTGCAACAGGAAGGCGGTGAACATGACAATCGCCGCCTGTACAATGACAGACGAAAAGATCGTCAGAACAAAGAACAACCACAGCGCCCAGTTACCTATGCGTCGGTACCCTTCGACCAGACTCATGCCCGTTGCCGCTGCGTAACGAGGCGCGAACTCGAAGAAAGGGTATTTGAGGATCAGGGCAAGTAACACGATACCGGACAATTCGAACCCAGTCATCGCGCCCGCGCGTGTCGCTTGGACCAGGTGCGACACGCCAATGGCGGCTGCGGCCCAAAGTAGTCCGGGGCCAAACCCTTTCCAAAACGCAGCCGGTATTATTCCGCTTTTCATGACAGTTGGTCGGTTGTTCATAGTGTAGGGTTTCTCTGACGTCTTACCATTTCAGACCAACGGCTTTCGTTAGAAACTCCATGAACGGTGTCGCGGTTTTTAGCTTCTTCGCGAAAAGCGAAACAAACGTTTTGGATTGTAATTCCGTCACCGTGAACGGAGCCGATGCCACAAAATCCTTCCGCATCAGATCCACAATCATGGGATGTTCCGAATCGTAGCCGCGTGGCGGGCGTTTCAACGACTCACCACCCAACTCAAAATGGTTCGTAAATGACTTACCCCTTGTCGCGCGCTTCCACTTGGCAGTTTCATCGACAATAGCGTCACGTACGCCGCGCACCGCGTCGCCGTCGGGATGCCAGATGCCACAGCCGGCAAATATTTGTTTTGGTTGAATGTGCAAGTAAAATCCGGGAGCGTGGACATCCTTTGCGCGTTCGTGCCGGAACTGGACCGCAGCCCACGTCTTGTATGGAGTCTTGTCGCGCGAGAAACGCGTGTCCCGATAGATGCGAAACAACGAACCGCCGTTTGATCGATCGTCGGCAACAAAATGAGCACTCATTTTGTGAAGCTGTGGCTGGAATTCCCGGATAAACTGCAACAACGGATCTCGGACATACTGTTCAAAGTCCGGTTTGTGATTTTGAAACCACTCTCGGTTGTTGTTGCGACTGAGCTTAGTCAAGAATCGGAGCATTTCTGCAGGTAGCGCGCTAGCCATTCTCCCCCAACCGTCCGCCGTTCAGGAGCCGGAGAACGTATAGGAACACCGGGCACGGCGATAGACCACGGTCGATTTCCGGGAACGGATCGCCCGTGGAGGGCGCTTAAAATAGTACGCATTTCCTCTAGGCCGGGGCGCCCAATTACCTTTGGAAAAGTTATGCTAGAGACTGACCTGACCGAGCGACTGAAGGAAGCCTTACACGACCGCTATATCGTCGAACGCGAGGTGGGGCGTGGCGGTATGGCAACGGTGCATTTGGCGCGGGAACGGCACCCCGACCGCGAGGTCGCAATCAAGGTGCTGGATCCAGAATTGGCGACATCCGTTGCGCGCGAACGATTTCTGCGTGAAGTGGAGTTTTCGGCACAGCTCACGCATCCCAACATCATCCCCATCTTTCATGCGGGCCAGACGGACGATCTGCTGTACTTTGTCATGCCTTATATCGAGGGACAGACGCTACGCGTACGCCTGGCACGTGAGGGTCGCTTCGACTTTGAAGAAACGTTGCAGATCATTTCCGAGATTGGCGATGCGCTGCATTACGCCCACTCCAAGGGTGTGATTCACCGAGACATAAAGCCCGAAAACATCCTGCTGTCCAACGGTCACGCGGTCGTGGCGGATTTTGGCATCGCGCGCGCGCTTTGCTTTGCATGCGAAGACGGTATCACCGTGGCTGGGGTCCCCATCGGTACACCTGCCTACATGAGCCCCGAGCAGGGAAGCGGGGATGACGTTGACGCCCGTTCCGACGTTTACAGTTTGGGCGCGCTCATGTACGAAATGCTCACCGGGATGCAACCGTTTCCCGGACCTACCATGGCAGCAATCATAGCGGCGCGGTACACACGCTCCATGCAGTTGGATCGCGATGACCGTCAAGCAACGATTGAAGAATTCATCAGCGTAATCAAACCGCGTTTGACACGAGATGGCATCCTCGTTCCCGACACACTCCCGGCGTTTGCGGTCACCAACCACGACGTACTCAAAAAGGACGGCCCATCGGTGGCGGTACTCCCGTTTGCAAACCTCAGTGCCGATCCGGACAACGAGTTCTTTTCAGACGGAATCATCGAAGACATCATCACCCAACTGTCCAATGTGGAGTCTTTGAGGGTTACGTCGCGCACTTCCGTCGCAAAGTACAAGGGGTCGGACAAGACGGTCCGGCAAGTCGGCACGGAATTGGGTGTGAAGAACGTTCTTGAAGGAAGCGTACGCAGATCCGGCAATCGCGTTCGGGTCACCGCCCAACTGATTGACGTCGGTACCGACACCCACCTGTGGGCCGAGAAGTTCGATCGCGAACTAACGGATATTTTCACAATCCAGGATGAAATCGCAGCCCGCATCACGGACGCGCTGAAAGCGAAACTGACAACCGATGCACAACAGGAACATGCCCGGAAACGCACCGAGAACATCGACGCGTACACACTCTACTTGAAGGGCCGGTCGCAATGGGAAAAATTTACTCCTTCCGGTATTCGAAATAGCATCGATCTGTACGAAAAGGCGATTGAACTGGACCCCAGCTATGCAATGCCCTACGCCGGCCTCGCAGACAGCTATTCGCTCCTCACATCGACGCTTACATTGCTGCCACCCAGCGAAGGCATGCCACGGGCGAAAGCGGCGGCGGAAAAAGCAATCGATCTCGATCCAACCCTCGCCGATGCGTACGCCACGCTGGGTGCGGTACACGACTGGTACGACTGGGACTGGAAAGCGGCCGCGGATTCTGCTGGACGCGCAATCGAGTTGGAACCCGACAACGAACGAGCATTGTCGTTGTATGCGTTCCATTTATGTGCACACGGCAAACACGATGCGGCACTACGTGTGGGAAAAAAGGCAGTCGCCTCGAGTCCCACATCGCCGCTGGCTTCGGCATCGCTCAGCTTCCTTTATTACAAGGCCCGAGATTTTGAAGCGGCGTTGCATCACGCCGAGCTCGTCAAAAAACTCGACCCTCTTTTTCCACCACTCCACATTGTCTTGAGTTGGACAAGCTTGATGCTTGGCCGGTATGACGACGCCGTGGCATCCGCCAGGAAAGCGGCGGAACTCACCGACTATCCGCCACCACGACGCGCCGCACTTGGTTGTACGCTCAGTGCTGCCGGAAAAATGGAAGAGTCAGAGGCAATTTACGAGAGCCTAACGGAGTGTAGAAATTCTCAATACGTTTCCGCTCTCGATCTCGCTCTGCTCGCAACGTATATGAAACGTCACGACGAGGCATTCGAGTGGCTCGACACGGCCGTCGAAGAACGGGCCGTCTG
>JAZDDD010000188.1:0-10135 GCA_036679545.1 Gemmatimonadota bacterium
CCCTCCAAAGGGGTCAGCCGAGCGTTATTGAAAGCGTTAGGCCGAGCCCCGAACAAGCCTTAGTTGTGCGAGCCCGCTAATCGACAGTTTTTGACAGCGGAATTTTGCTTGCCCATTCGTTGGCAACTCTAGGCGTAGGCCCGCGGTGAATCTCGGAGCGCGCGTTGGCGCGCCAGTACCACAGACACATACAACGGAGCGCGGCACAGCGCGCGGAGAGATTCACCGCGGGCCTACGCCGGTATGCGTAACAAACCAGGCAACAATACCGATTTACGACGAAACAACTAGAGAATTACCAAGGAACCTCAGCAACATGAACCGGATCGTCCAAGACGATCGCTTTCAAAACCCGGCCTTCTTCCACGACCGACATATCTTCCGGCACAACCATCAACGCATCCGCATGCGCCATTGACGTCAAGATTCCCGACCCCTGTGGCCCAGTAAGTTTCGCGATAGGATGTTCGTCTCCGGGCTCCAAAGTTACACGTAGAAAATGTTTCAGCTTGGGTCCCAGCGTGATCTCTTCCCCGGCGATCACATCGATCGTGCGTCGAAACGGCGTTGTGTATCCTTGCATGCGCCGGATGGCTGGGCGGACAAACAACTCGAACGTTACCATCGTACTCACAGGGTTGCCCGGAAGCCCTATCCATGGTTTGCCACCGAATGCGCCAATGTGACCAAAGCCGGCTGGTGCGCCAGGGCGCATTCTTGTACGCCAGAAGACGCGATCCAGCTTTAATTTTTCGAGCACCTGATGAAGCAAGTCGTGTTCGCCCACGCTGATTCCCGCAGTCGTCACGATCAGATCCGCCTCGGCGCCCAGTCTGAAACGGCGTTCCAGGTCGTCCGGGTCATCTTTGGCGATTCCCAGGTGTTTTGGTATGGCGCCGGCTAGTTGCAGCAATGCGCGTAACGTGTACGTGTTGGACGACGCAATCTTTCGCCCACCCAAAATGGCATCGCGCTCGCCAAGGTCGGCAATTTCGTCTCCCGAAGCGAGATAGGCCACTGTTGGGCGACGGTGTACGGGTACGGTGCTCATGGCCAGGGATGCAAGGACGCCGATCTGGCCCGGTCCAATGGACGCGCCATGTTTCAATACCACGTCGCCCCGTTTGAAATCTTCCGCGCGTCTGCGGACGTTGCGCCCTGCGTCACGGGTATCGTTTATCTGAACCGCGTGATCAGTAAGTCGGGCAGTGTCCTCTTGCCGAATGACGCAATCCGATCCCTCAGGGACGGGTGCGCCCGTGAAAACGCGCGCACATTCGCCATCGGCGATGCTACGCGTCGGAAACGATCCGGCGGGAATCTCCTCGACGATATTGAGGCTGAACGGGGGCTTGATGGCGAGATCCGCTGATCGGGCAGCGTAACCGTCCATCGCGGAATTGTCCCACGGCGGCATGTCTAGGGGGCTGGTGATGTCGATGGCAAGCACGAGACCCAACGCGTCGGTGATTGGTGTTTCGACGGGTTCTAACGGATTGATCCGCTCGACTATCTCGTTTGCCGCGCTGTCGGCGGTTTGCATTTATCTATGACTCTAAGACGAGGGCGCCGTCCCAGGCGATGGCCGTTAACGTCATCAATAAACCCGTATCGGAAAATTTGAAATACGGAACGTCGATGTCCAGTTTAGCGCCGTCAGTGACGACCGCGATCCAGCGGTTGGCATTCGGCAGGCTGGCATCGTAACGAGGTTTGTCATGGGCGGCAGCACGGAACACCTCGACCTTTGGTAGGTCTGACGCGGTGAACCCTTCGACGATAACCATGTCCATGTCGCTCATGAACCGTCTGACGAGTGCAACGGGGTCCGCGCCGTCCTCGGAGGGTTCGAACAGCACTCGTCCGCCCGGCGCGTCGATCAATGTGCGCAATGAACTGCCTTCATGCATGTGGCGCCACGTGTCGCTGCCCTCAGCGTCCAGTGTCGCGGGATGACTTCCGTGTTTGATCGTCGCGACTCGGAACCCTTTGCGTGTCCATTCCTGCGCGAGAGCGACGACCATTGTTGTTTTGCCGCTGTTCTTTTTTCCGACTACGGAAACTACTCGTGTAGGCTTCGCCACAGCTCCTCGGCCCGTTTGAGGTCCATCGGGGAGTTGACGTTGAAAAACAACGTGTCAGGTTTCCCAAACTTTTCGACTTCGGCGATGGGTAAAGTTCCGGCGTTCACCAATTCGTGGAAGCCAGTGGCCCGATAATCTTCATCCTCCATGCTCTTGCGTATTGCTTTGGCACACGCTGGCCTGTAAACGCCACAAAGGGGTTCCATTTCCTGCGGCCCCGTACTGGCAGGCAAAAAAACATCGTAACCATTTGCGCCGCCGGCCACGGTTTCGATCAACTCGGTCGTGATGAATGGCATGTCCCAGGCCATGATGAAGACCGGACTCTCATGCTGTGTGACCGCCGTGTAAAGACCACTCATCGTTCCGCAGTCCGGAATGACGTCTTGCACCACGGTGAGTCCTTCCAGCCACGTCCCGGCGTCCTCCGCGTTTGCGATGAGCAGTGGTAACTCTCCAAGGGCTGCCTGCATGCTCCGAGTCACGCGGTCCAGGATGCGTTCTCCACCGACATGTTCCAAACCTTTTGGCTTGCCGCCAAAGCGACTGGCCGCGCCGCCCGCAAGGATAGCCCCCCTCACGTCCGGTATTTACTCACCGTAATACTCCGCAAACAATGTCTCGTCCTCCTGAACCCGAACGGTGACAAGGCGAACGCCGTCCGGAAGTTGCGATCCGATTTTCCGCCAAACCCAAACGGACAACGCCTCTGCCGTCGGGATTGTTTTGCCGTAGGCGAATTCGGGAATTACATGGTTGATATGTTGATGATCCATCGGTTGGACGATGATTTCGTGTAAAAGCTTGTCAAAGTACTCCAGATCAATGACCATCGAACGGTCTGCCGAAATGTCTCCACTGACCGTGACCGCGCAATGATACGAGTGGCCGTGGCCGTGTTCGTTGGCACACGCCCCGAATGCCGCGCGATTTCTCTCCTCCGGCCAGTCGGGTCGGTGGTATCGGTGTGCGGCACTGAAACGGACGATTCGGGTCAGACGCGCGATGGACATGATCTACGACGACATAAGGTCGCCGTCACAAACGTAATGTCCAGCCCAGACCAATCGTGAGCACCAGATGGTGTACCCACTCGGCCAGCCTATCGACGTTCCCGTCGATCACCGGGGTCTGTGGTTCTTCTTCTGGGATCGTCAGAAATACGCTGGGATAGGTCATGCGCCAGATGATGTTCCTGGCCTCAAACCGAAGGTGGAATCGCCGATTGAAAAAGTAACGTGTTCCTAATTGGGGCCCAATATGAAACTTCCTGCTGAAGGTGAAGACCGAATCCTCCGGGACCGAATTGCCGAACACCATGCCAAGCCCAAGCCCAATATACGGTGCGAGTCCGTTCCAAGTTTTTCTGCCCGTGAGCAGCAGGTTTATTCCGGCATCGGCCACCCATACCGTTTGTTTTGCCATTCCAAAGTTGCGAGTGGGGCCAGGCGGTTCGATCGGATTCACCAAGTTGCGTTCGAGATCCGACCCCATTACCCCCAGGAACAGGGCTAACGAACCACCCACGTGCGCGTCCCATCGTGCACCCACAAGCGGCCCGGCGGACGGCCCTACGCCGGCTTTTCCCCTTCCGCCTACCAGGTAGCCACCCGTGAATGTCACGGTCTGTTTGATACGGAGATCGCGATATGGCGATGTGACCGGCAGATGGCCGACCTGTGCGCTGGCGACTTCGGCACCAAGTGCGAGCGCAATGGCCAGCCCCAGGGCCGAGGCCGTCCTCCTAATGCTGTGAATCCTCATGGTTTACCTTCCAGCTCCTTCTTGTAGGTCCCGCCCGGTCATTTCGACCGGAATGTCGATACCCATGAGGTTCAGTACTGTAGGCGCGACGTCGCTCAAACACCCGCCAGAGCGGAGCGTGGCTGATCTTGTTCCGTTAGGTGAAACCATAACGAACGGCACCGGGTTCGTGGTGTGTGCGGTGTGTGGGCCTTGGGTTTTTGGGTCGATCATCAATTCACAGTTACCGTGATCCGCCGTGATGAATACCACGTGCCCGCTCGCCTCGGCAGCCGCAAGCACTCTGGTGAGACAGTGGTCCACCGTTTCGACGGCTTTGATAGTTGCCGGTATTACACCAGTATGCCCCACCATGTCCCCATTGGCGTAATTACAAAGCGTGAAGTCGTGATGACCAGATTTTAGTGACTTACAGAGCACGTCCGTGATGCCTGGCGCACTCATCTCGGGCTGGAGGTCGTAGGTCGCCACTTTTTGTGAGGCCACAAGCTCGCGCTCTTCGCCTGAAAAAGGTGATTCGATTCCACAGTTGAAAAAGTAAGTAACGTGTGCGTATTTCTCGGTTTCTGCCGTGCGGAACATAGTTTTGCCCGCGTTGGAGACCACCTCTCCCATGAAACGCGCCAGGGTCACGGGTGGAAAAGCGGTAGGAAACGGAAATTCTTCCTTGTACTGAGTCATCGTCACCAGATCGATGACCGGCCGTTGACCGGTGTCAAATTCATCGAACCCGTCGATTGCGAGGGCGCTGACCATTTGGCGCATGCGATCGGCGCGGAAGTTTAAGCAAAAAATTCCGTCGCCATTTCGAATCGTGCTTACAGCTTTACCATCTCGCTGCGCCACGAGTGGTTTGATGAATTCGTCGCTTTCATCGCGCGCGTAGCATTCCTCAATGGCAGCACCGATGTCGGAGACGTGTCGTCCCGTACCGTGTACCATCGCGTCGTACGCGAGTTTCGTACGTGCCCAACGTTTGTCACGATCCATTGCATGATAGCGCCCGGTGGCCGAGGCGATCACGCAGGGTACCCCATTTTGAGTAGAAGATTGTGCGAGCGCTGCCACATCTCGCATGAAATCGGCCGCTGATTTCGGCAACGTGTCTCGCCCATCGAGAAAGGCGTGTATGGCAACCTGTTTGACCTTTTGGTGCTTGGCCATTGACAGCACGCCGTCTAAGTGGCGGTGAACCGCATGCACTCCGCCTGTCCCCATGAGACCAATGAGGTGGAGTGTCCCATCGCGTCCGCGTAATGCAGAACACAACTCCACCAGTTCGGGTATAGTGTTGAATGACCCAGTATCCATCGACTCGCTGATTCGTACGATATCCTGTGGCACCACACGTCCCGCCCCAAGGTTCAAATGTCCTACCTCGCTATTGCCCATCTGCCCTACCGGAAGGCCCACGGCCGGCCCGGACGCATCCAGTAGGGTCATAGGTGAACGATCGACGAGTCTTTGCCAGGTGGGTGTTCGTGCCAGGGCGATGGCGTTGCCCTCTTCCTCCTGGCGGTGACCCCATCCATCCAGCACTATCAGGACGACACGTTGGGACATTGGTCAGCGGGCCTTTGACATCGATTGTTACCTTTCCTAGAATCCCATAACGGTATGACGATGCGGCAATCTACCCCTGTCAAAACCGGGCTACCACCCTGGTGTGCAATCCTGATTCTACCCGTGATCCTGCCCGATCCACTGGCGGCGCAAGATCGGTATGAGGTGGTGCGCCAGGAAAACTTCCGACGGGCACCGGACCCGGCGGGTCGACTGTTGGCCAGTCTCAATCAGGGTACCGAGGTCGATTTGAATGACACCAGTGGTCCTTGGATGGAGGTAACCATCGAGGGCTGGGTGTGGCAGCGGTCGCTGAGGGCCACCGCTCGTGACGGTTTTGATCTGGAAATCATTCCACCAACCGGAGAAAATTTACGCGATGCGCCGAGTGGCTCGGTGATTGGCCGGCTGCGGCAGGGGTTTCTGGCCGAGGAGGTAGGCCGGGACAATGGCTGGATAAGGATCCGTCGCACGGGCTGGATGTTTGGCCAATCGCTCAATCAGGTTGGCGCGCCTGTCTCCACTCCTCCGGCGAATCGTCCATCTGGGACATCGCCGTCCGACCAGATCGGGTTGGATTACGCGTTGACCGATCGCAACGCTACGGTGTTCAGGGAGGCAGCCGGAGATACCGCCGGAACACTGCGTGGCGGAGTGCCGGTACGGATCGTGTCGAGAGCGGGGGATTGGGTAAAGATCCGCACCGAGGGATGGGTGCGTGAGGAGGATCTGCGTCCCCCCGAGCAGGGTGTATTGGTTGGTGTGAGCGGGGCTGAGGTTCGCGCAACACCGGGCGCGTTTGATGGACAAACAGTTCAATGGCGACTTCAATTTCTATCGGTGAAACAGGGCACCGGCCTTCGCGTGCTTATCCCGGAAGGGACCGCGTATATGCTGGCTCGTGGACCGTTGCCGGAGGCCAGTTTTGTGTATGTACTGCTCACTCCCGAACAGGCTGTCGAATTAGAACGCGTGAGCGGAATCACTGAGCTGACGGTACTGGGCCGTGTCCTTGGTGTGTCGCGGTTTCTCGCGAATCCAGTGTTGCAGCTCATCGAAATGCAGGTTCGCAGCCGGTGACCGCGCAGAAAGGGATCGTATAACATGGATGACTTGTTACATCAAAGGATTCTCCGAGCCTTGGACGGTTTAGACGACGACCAGGCGCGGAAGGTTCTGGACTACGTCGATTTTCTGCAGTCGAAATACGGAAACCGCGCAAACCAACCGTCCACCCTCGAGCGTATTGCAGATGGTGTGGAAGATACGTTACGTGTCGGGAAAGTCCCGTTCGCCGCAATCAAAGGTACACGGTCGATGTTGAACACGGCGGACAAGTTTGTCAAAGGTGTCACAGACGCTGGGCGCGCCGTCGTTGACGAGATTCAATCGCAACTGCAGAAAGCGGAGGAAGAAGCGGGCAGGGACCGAAGCAACACCTCTGAGCAGAAGACTCGTGAGGGAGAAAGCGACCAACCGGACGCCAGCGAAAAGAAGGACGATTCCGGCGGCGGCTGAGTTGATGCGGCTTGACCGCTCCGTGTGCCGTTGGTAACTTCGGCCATGGAAAACCAAACTTCGAATTACACTGCCCGTCATCGCACAATCGCGAGGCGGGTTTTTGCGTATTAACACATGGCCAAACTTCGCCCAGGCTATGCGTTCACATTCGACGATGTGTCGCTTGTTCCTCGCTTCGCAAAAGTTCATCCCGCCGACGTCGATGTAACAACTCGCCTTACCAAAACTATCTCGCTCAACATCCCCGTTATCTCCGCCGCGATGGATACGGTCACGGAATCTGAGATGGCAATCGCCATGGCGCGGGCGGGTGGAATAGGTGTCATCCACAAGAACATGACGGTCGATCGGCAAGCGTCGGAGGTGGATCGAGTCAAACGATCAGAAAGCGGTATGATCCTCAATCCGATTACGCTTGGCCCGGAGAGACCCATTCGCGAAGCCAGCGCTCTCATGGCGCGGTTCAAAATATCCGGCGTACCAATCGTTGACGATCATGGGCGATTGGCCGGTATCATCACGAATCGAGATCTACAGTTCGAGAGGAGCCTCGATCGACCGATATCCGAAGCCATGACAAAAACAGATCTCATCACCGCGCCGGTTGGTACCACGTTAGAAGAAGCCGAACTCATACTCGGCAAACACCGCATCGAGAAGTTACCGGTCGTTGATGAAAACGGTGTACTCAAAGGGTTGATAACGGTAAAGGACATTTTTAAACGACGCGATTTTCCGGATGCCAACAAAGACAAACACGGACGGCTCCGCGTGGCCGGTGCGGTAGGCGGCGGTCCAGATGCCGACGAGCGCGCAAAAGGACTACTGGACGCCGGTGTTGACGTCCTCGTGGTCGATTCTGCCCATGGACATTCCGAAGGTGTGTTGAATACCGTCGCCAGGTTGCGTAGCGCTTTCCCTGACGCGCAAATCATTGGCGGAAACGTTGCCACCGAAGAGGGCGCGCGGGCATTGGTGGAGCGGGGAGTTGACGGGGTGAAAGTCGGTGTTGGTCCGGGCTCGATCTGCACAACACGTGTCGTCACGGGCATCGGTGTTCCTCAGGTAACCGCCGTCATGGATGCCCGACGGGGTGCTGGCAATGTTCCCGTGATTGCAGATGGCGGCATCAAATTCTCGGGTGACTCGGTGAAGGCAATGGCGGCGGGTGCGGACTGTGTCATGCTAGGTTCAATGCTGGCGGGTACCGAGGAAAGCCCCGGCGAAAGTTTCCTGCTCGAAGGGCGTCGTTTCAAGATGGTGCGTGGGATGGGTTCTCTTTCAGCCATGCAAGAGGGATCCGCCGATCGATATTTCCAAGAGGGAGACCTCTCACCGCAGAAGATGGTACCCGAAGGAATCGAAGGCCGCGTGCCCTATCGTGGACCGGTCGCTGATGTGATTCACCAAATTGTCGGTGGGGTCCGCAGTGGTATGGGATACTGTGGTGTGTCGACGATATCGCAGTTGGGGAGTGAGACTGAATTTGTTCAGATCACAACCGCGGGGTTGCGTGAATCGCATCCGCACGATGTCGTGATTACTCGAGAAGCGCCGAACTATAGTACATCGTAGGCGGGTGGTGGGTTGGTGGCGGATCGTTTGCCCGAGGCGTGTGTCTCCCTCAGCGCACTGCGGTGCGCGTCTTACGATTATTACTGTCATAACCAAGCTGTCGGTGTCGCGTATGCGGTTTTTCCTTCGCGAGCTTGGTGTGTCGTTGGCTCCACCCGAACATCAACTGCCGAGTTGTCCCATGTAAAGGATCGCTTTCACCCCTAAGCTCGCGCGGAGCGCCAGCTCCGCGAGGCGTGACCTGCATGCCTTTACGGTGTTGCGTTTCGTGGGCGCGGTGAGTTGCGATTCAGATGGTCCCCGTAGCGCGCGTTGGCGAGCACCAACAGCTTGACGTCGTCCTGACCCGTCCGCAGCTTGGCACAGCGTGCGAAGGGGACCATCTGAATCGCAACGTCCTCCACCGACCTTGACTCACAATCCACAAACCCATAAAAACAGCCCGGACGAAACCGCCCGGGCCATTTCTATCGGTGTACGCTAAACCTCCGTCAGCCCTTTCCAGCCCACGGTTTACGCTCGAAGTAGCTGTCCATCATTTCCTTGGTCTTGCCAGACAAGAGGACCAGCGCCAACAGATTCGGCAAGATGACAATTCCTAAAAAGATATCACCCAAGTCCCAAGCAACCGTCGGTGCGATAACTGCACCCAACACGTGCATGCCAACGTAAACCACCTTGTAGGGCATGACGGCGTTTGGTCCCAACAAGTACGTAGCGCACCGGTCACCGTAATAACTCCACGAGATCGCCGTTGACAGTGCAAACAGGAGTACTGAAATCAGCACGATGTAATGACCAAAGTCTCCAAAGCCGGACAGTCCACGTCTGAACGCCATCATCGTGAGTGGTGCGCCACCTTCGGGTGCGTCTCCGTATAAGACTCCGTACGTCGTTCCGTCTGCACCGGTCGCGTTGCCGGCTACCGGGTTGATCGTGCCGGAGAACGTTTGGGTCTGCGCCTCATCAGTGTAGAACACTTGCACCGGAATGTCGTGCCAAGCGAACGATGCTCCGCCGACCGTTATCTGTTGCTGGCCGTTGACGACGGTAATTGGCGCTGGCGGATCGACAGGGACCAGTGCGCCGTCCGCTTCGGTAACGACGTATGCCAGATCGCCGCCGTCCAGTGTCATTTCGGAAGGAACCGTCGCGCTGTGCGAACCGGTGAGGATGATCACGAGGGCCGTCATCGTGACGATGACGATTGTGTCGATGAACGGTTCAACCAGGCCAACGACGCCTTCGGAAACAGGCTCGTCCGTTTTCGCGGCCGCGTGCGCGATTGGAGCCGAACCCTGCCCGGCTTCATTCGAGAACAATCCGCGATCAACACCCCAGTTAAGCGTCACCAAGATTGCGCCAATGCCCATGCCGGCCACACCAGCTGTGGGGTTGAACGCTTCCCGAAAGATCAACCCCAAGGCGGGAAACAAACCGTCAATATTCAACAGGATAATGACCATCGCCCCGGATACATAAATTCCGGCCATCACTGGCGCGAGAATTGATGTAACACGTCCAATCCGGGAGATTCCGCCGATGATTACCGCACCTACAATGCCGCCCGCGATGAGACCGGTCACGAGGTTTGGAATACCGAAAAAGGTTTCGACCGTGTCGGCAAG
>JAZDDD010000189.1:0-9160 GCA_036679545.1 Gemmatimonadota bacterium
GTTCCCACACATGGTGAGCGAGGAGGACAATTTGCTGGTCGGTGAGGAAATCTTCTTCCGGGGTAAACGCCCGGCCGAGGAGGGGCCTCACACCGAGCAGATCAAACGTGCTTGCGGTAATACGAACACCCGCATAACGCTGCGCCGGACCCTCTTCTCCCGACAGATTCGCCGAGAACCTAACGTGCGCCGACATCTCCTGAAACGCCGTCTGCTGCTCACGCCAGTCGAGGTAGTCATGGATCCGAACGCCCTGGTCGAATTGGCTCTGCGGGATGGTGGTCCGCAGGAAAACAATCTCATCGAGCGCCTCGTAATTCGGTCCTGAGAGGATCACACCTTCGATGATGGCATACATACTTGCCGTCAGACTGATGCCAAGCCCAAGCACCAACACCGCAATGCTCGTGAGGCCAGGACGTTTCCGAAGGAAACGAACTCCATGTGTGAAGTCCTGAAGCAACCAATCCACAATTTCACCTAGCAGCGGGAGGGAATGACAAACCGGGACTGACTCCGGTCACGGTGTACTACGGTGGTGCCCGGATCGGGTTTCATTGCATTGCGAAGGGCTTGAGGGAAACATGCAACCGTGTCACATTCTCGCAATCACGAGCTGCCACAGTTTTCAACCTCGGAGATCGCATGAAAACACGAGTTGAGATGCTGCAGGAAATGGGTGTTGCTGCCGCGGATGCCAAGCAATACGTGGGGGACTTAGAGAAGATGCTACCGAAATATGACATCGCCCAATCGAAGGAACGTCTGGCTCACTTTTTTTCACAGGTCTTGCATGAATCAGGTGGCATGCGTTACGACATGGAAAACCTGAACTACTCTTCAAAGGCGTTGCGTGCGGTGTTCGGCAAATATTTCAAAACAGCCAAGCAGGCGAATGCCTATGCCCGTAAACCCGAGAAAGCGGACTCATCCAACTCACCGGCAAAAATAATTACACCGCGTTCGCCAAATGGATGGGTGACAACAAAATACTCGACGATCCTGACCGGGTCGCCAGTGAATACGCGGTGCACTCCGCCGTTTTCTATTGGGACACACACAAACTGAACAAGATCGCCGATCAAGATGACGTCAAGAGAATGACCAAGGCAATTAACGGTGGCTTCAATGGGCTCGCACACCGCCGGGAGCTTCTCAACAAGGCAAATAGTCTGCTTGCGATGCTCGATCTTGGAGCCGCACGGCGGAGTCGGTCCTAAGCGGGCAACGTGATGTCAATCCACACGTGCGAAACCGATGAAGATATCGGCGGAGGATCCATGACACGCATCTTCATCACAAGCGGCAAAGAGATCCCCCGCGCGTTCGGCGAGTTGCGCACAGCACGGAAGAAGGGATTGGTCCGGATTCGAGAACCGGCTAACCCGCGGGAAATTTTCAAAAAACCATGGGGAACGCTGGAAGCGATACCCGGACTGGACATCGTCGTTCTGAGCGAGGGAGATCCCGACGGTTACCCATGCAAGCGCGAAGTATTCGAAGCAACGTACGAAGAAGCCGCGCCGGGATCGCGACAGTTCCGTAAAACGGCGCTCTCCCGTCTCGTGCAAGTACCGAAAGATTTCACGGTCGAGGTCAAAACGACGGAAGGTATGTTAACGGCGGTACATCCGGACTATGTGGTCGTTGGCGCCAACAATGAAGTATATGTCAACGCGCGTAGATGGGTCGAGGACAATCTGGAGTTCGTTGATTGATGTCTATACTCTCAAAACCCGCGGAAATGATTTTCATGAACCAGCCGTCTGCCAGCCTGTTCCCCAACCGTTTTCATCTCCTTCATATGGCGGACATCATCCATCTGAAGTACATGACCGACCTGCATGCTCTTGAGGCCTAACTCGTCAAGCCCTTTTCGCGTTAATTCGACATCGTACCGAACATAGCTGAACAAGTTTGGATCGGTCGGCCCCTTTGAACCTCGCCGTCCGGGGTTGGGCCACTTCGGGCCGATCATCGTGTCGATTTCCGCGTCGAGGTACCCCCCAAAACGGCAGTCTCCCAGCATTCGACACATGAAGTCCTGCTGCACCGACATGGCGTTCATAAGCGTACCCGGTGCCGTCGCAGCGGTGTACAGGAGATGCATGTTCCGCGCACGAAGCTCGGCTCTCTCCCTCGCCGCCGAGCCGGTCCCCACGGATACCAACAGCATATTGTCGGTCCCAACCGGCCATTTGAGCGCGTACGGTTCAGCGGTGGCCATACTGAAAAGTTGAAGCGCCGGATTGTTAAACGGCGTCAAGCCACCATCTACGAAGATGAACTTTTCTGGCCCAATTTCGATGGTTTCTGGTGGAAAAAAGGTCGGCGCGGCCGTACTGCCACGCACCAGCTGCCACAACGGCAACCGTAGATTGTTCCCTTCGTGCTGGGGATCGTTGAACAATGCATGCGGATTGTTCGACACCGGCCATGGAGAGTCGGTCGTCTCGTTGCGGAGTACGACCATGAACAATGTCTTGAGATCAGGCGAGCCGAGTACCGTGTGTTCGCCAAACACTGCTTGCAATCTTTGGGCGAGGTGTTTCGCATGAAACTTGGCCCATAACCTTTTTGGATTCAGACGCCCAACTCGCTTGAACATCGCTGGCCCATCGGTATGATAAAACTTACGAATTTCATCCATCGACATACCCAGCGCGATGGTAGCAGCGATGATGGCTCCGGTACTGGTACCCGCTACGTAGTCGAAGTAGTCACTCAGAACGAGACCGTCTTTGCCCGTGCGTTTTCGCAACATCTCCTCAATGCGAGCGAGAATTTCAATCGATATGACCCCACGTATTCCACCGCCGTCCAATGCTAACAATTTTCGCGGCCCCTGTTTCTCAAGCTTTTCCGCTACGCTCATGTGGCACTCCCAAAGTTCATGCCGTTTACGAGTGAAATTCGCCTGTTTCCGATAAAACCCCCTTGACCTTAGAGTACACTCCAATGTTTAGGTTTGCTTACCAAACACTCGATCTCAGTTCGGACGCCGAATTCGGTTTTCGTTCTTCCGCACGGGCCCGTGTTTCCATCTCCGGTTCCGGCCCATGTCCGGGACATGACGGGGTTGGGCGAAATCATGATACGAGGTTATGATGACCACAAGAATGTCAACGTTGGTCAGATAGGGGAATAAGTAAGAATGAAAACATTTCCAAAAGTGATGGCCTTGGCTTTGTCCTTGAGCTTGGCGGCGCCTGCGGCTTTCGGGCAGGAAAGCGCCCAGAATCAAAACGGCGACCCGCGTCAGATCGAGGTTACGATCCTCGGGATGAGCTGCCCCTTTTGTGTCTACGGTGTCGAGCAAAAACTCAAGAGGCTAGAGGGTGTGGTAAAGTTGGAGGTGGTGCTGGAAACCGGTCTCGCTACGCTGCAATTAGAAGAAGACGCGGATGTGTCGAATGAGTTGCTTGTGGATACGGTGGAAAAAGCCGGATTCGAGGTGGCGAAAATCACCCGCGCTTTCGAATCTGAATTTCCCGACTTTGACCGCGAGGCGACCGACTGAGCGGTGCCTCAGAAGGTCTGGCGCAGCATTGGCCGCCGCAAACATCAACGTTTGCGGCTTTCTTTAGTGCAATTCCAACGCCCTTGCAGCCAGCCGTGGACTGATCATCGGAAGGAACTTCGCGAACGTCCCATACGCCAGCAAGAATAATCCTGCGAACCCTAACGTCACCGCGACCTCCGTCAAACCAAACGATGGGCCGCTCGTTTGCAAAGACGGCTCGATCAGTAAGTATCGTTCGAGCCAAACCCCCGCAAAGCTGACCGAAAGAAAAATAGTAAACGTAATCGGAGTGATCTTGGACTTAACCCAGAGCAAGCCCCAGAACGGGATGAAGAACACCATCAAGCCGACGGATATGGCGATTGGCCTCCACACACCCGACATACGATCAAACACAAACGCTGTCTCTTCGGGCAAGTTGCCGTACCAAATCACCAGCAACTGACTGAACGTTAGGTAAGCCCAAAAAATTGAGAACCCAAACACAAGCTTACCGAGGTCATGGAATTGTTGGCGACCGATGATATCCTGTAGATTCATCCGTCCCCTCCAGAACACCATCATCAAGCCAAGCATTGTCAATCCGGTGAGGAACGCTCCGATGAAGAGGTACGCGCCAAACAGGTTGCTCACCCAGTAGGGCGCCAACGATTTTACCAAATCAAAGCCGAGGATGGTAAACATATAGGCGTACACAATGAGCAACGTCGGCGCCAACCAACCGATCCGGGCATCATTTTTGGCAATGTCGTCCGGTGTGCCGGTAAAGCTGCCGGCGATTCGTTCGTACAGACGCTTCCGGGCACCGGTAACCTTCCCAACCAATTCCGCCACATCGGGTTTGAGATCGTGCCACACGAACGCGATGGTGACACCAAACAAAATCAGCATGGCGAAGAGGTCACGCCAGAATACCCATGACACCGTCAACCACAATCCGCGCGCCGGTGTCGGTTCCTCAATCCAAGGGAATAGATGATGCCGTCCCAAGAACAGGACAAAGAAGCACAGCAATGACACGGGGAGAAACGCCACCGCCGCTTCGGCGAAGCGGATGATTGGCCCCGCCCACTTTCCCTTCGTAACTTTTTGTATCGCCGCAAAGATCACCGCACCTTGGGCGACACCGGTAAAAAAAATGAAATTGATGTGGAAGACGCGCCAGCCACGCGCCGGGTCATCGCCAAGCAGTTGGAGTACAAAGCCAGCCAGACCCAAGACAGCCAGGACGACGCCGCCTAACAATAAGCCATCGGCCGGCGCATTCACGCCTCTCAGATAAATCTCGCGATGCTTCTCGCTGACCGCCATCAGTTGGTCCCCTGAAGAACGCGGAGGTAGTTGATCACATGCCAACGGTCATCACCGCGAACCTTGTCGCTGTACGGTTTCATGAGACCACGTCCATCTTGAATCACGGCGTAGATATACCCATCCGTATACGCCCGAACACGGTCGGTGGTGAGCTGCGGTACAATGCCTGACATCGCTTGAGACACGGTTCCGTCTGCATTGCCGGTTGGCCCGTGGCAAAGCGAACAATAGATGTCGTATCGCTCTCGACCCCGTTCAATGGACGCAGCGGTACTTTCAATTGGATTTGGCAGCATCCGCCCAAGCGCGGCGATCACTTCCGGTGTGGGTGCGGCAACGGGCAATATTGGGTCGCCACCGTCGATTGGAACAGCGCCTTCGGGCGGCATCAATGGCATCTTGTACGGCCGGATGGCAACATCCGTTTTCATGTTGGCAAACCACGGGACGAGCGCCACGATGTCGTCAGGGCTTGGCGCACGCTGCCAGGCTTCCCGCGAACACGCGGTGATGAACACCAGCACCACCACCACCGCCAACGTCAAGTCACGCGATCGACTAATCTTTTTCAACTTTCACCTCCGTCGCGCCGGCTTCCCGCAACAGTTCTTCGACTGCGGAACGGCGGTCGGACTCACACGGTACGAAAATCCCGATAAGGTCGTCACTAAACCGACCGTCATACGGGGCCTTTTGGTTGGTACGCCAAGCGTGAAAGGCCAAACCCGCTAGCGTCGCTAGTGCACCGAACAAAATGGTGAGTTCAAATCCGATGACAACGTACGGGAGCACCGAGGCAAGCGGTTTACCACCCACTACCGTTGGATAGTCACGTGACATCCAAATGGTCATGGCGAACCCCGCCGCACATCCCGTCAACCCGCCGAACAACGTCCAAAAGCGCACAGGACTCGGCTTGTGGTCGATAGCGTCGAGCAACTCGTGTACTGGGGTTGGCGAGTATACGGTGAAACCTTCGTAACCCTGTCGTTTGAGATCACGCACCGCGTCTGACGCGGCATCGATATGCCGGTACGCGGCAAGCAGACCCTCAGCCATTAGTGGGCCTCCTTTTTCTTCCGTGGAAGCGGAATAATTTCCTTCACCTCAGTAATGGAGACCATTGGAAAGTTCTTGGCAAACAATAAGAACCACAAGAAAAACCATGCGAAACTACCCGCCATGATTGCCCATTCAACCCATGTGGCACTGTAGTGACCAAAGGCCCATGGTTCGAACTCGTGGGACAGGGAAACCACGATGATCACGAAGCGTTCAAACCACATACCCAGGTTCACAAAGAGCGACATCACAAACAGCGCCGGGATGCTGCGACGAATTTTTTTCGACCACAACAGCAGCGGTAGGAAACCGTTGCATATGAGCATGGTCCACGTGGCCCACCAGTAGTCACCAAACGCGCGGTTGTAAAACGCGTCCTGTTCAAAGGGGTTGCCGCTATACCACGCAACGAAGTACTCGGTCACATAGGCGTACCCAACGATGGTACCCGTGAGCAAGAGTAGCTTGGCCAGATTCTCGAAGTGATCCGTGGTTATGTAACGCTCGACCTTGAACGCCATCCGCAGCGGAACGATCAGTGTGATGACCATCGCCACGCCTGAGTAGATAGCTCCCGCGACAAAGTACGGCGCGAAGATCGTAGCGTGCCATCCGGGAACAATGCCCACCGCGAAGTCCCATGACACGACGCTGTGCACGGACAACACCAACGGCGTAGCTAAGGCCGCCATGTATAAGTACGCACGGGTGTAGTGCCGCCACTGCTGGTCCGTACCGCGCCAGTTGAGTGACGTGATGGTGTACAACTTCTTACGCCAACCTTTGGCTTGGTCGCGAAGGGATGCGATGTCTGGGATAAGACCGAGAATGAGGAAACAGGTACTGACGGTGAGGTACGTCGAGATAGCGAACAGATCCCACACCAACGGCGATTTAAAGTTGACCCAAAGTTGCCGTTGATTGGGGTACGGTATCAGCCAATATGCGTACCAGAGTCGACCCACATGGATCAACGGAAACAGCCCAGCGGTCAACACGGCAAAGACGGTCATAGCCTCTGCCGTACGGTACACCGCCGTCCGCCATGCGGATCGGAAAAGAAACAAGATGGCGGAGATGAGTGTTCCGGAGTGTGCAATACCAACCCAGAACACAAACGTCGTGATGTACACGCCCCACATGACGGGTGGCGTGTATCCTGCTACACCGAGTCCGTATCGTATCTGAACCATCAGGGCGAACACCCCAAAGCCCAGAACGATGAGAACAAATCCTAACAGGACGTAATATAACTTTGATGGATTGCCGAGTGTTGCCGCGACATCGCGTGTGACGTCGGCATACGTTGGTGGAGAGGTTGGTCGGTCCGGTATCGCCGCGGTTGCCATGCGCTACCCCTCCACCTTGTTCCGCACTCTAGTCAAATAGGTAACTCCTGGGTCCGTATTGAGGCCGTCTAACACGTGGTACCCCAGCTCGTAACACGTGGTACCCCAGCTCGTCGCTAGCCCATTGTGATACGCGAGAGTTGGGATCTTTGAGATCCCCAAACATGATGGCGTTGGCCGGACACGTTTGCTGGCACGCTGTTTGAATTTCACCATCCCGCAACGGCCTATTTTCGATGGCCGCCGTGTTTTGCTTGCCACGGATGCGCTGCACGCAAAAGGTACACTTCTCCATCACACCCTTCGAACGCACCGTCACGTCGGGGTTCAACAATAGATGCAACGGGTCTGGCCACGAGAACGCGGCGTCGTTCGGATTGCCGTGGTCGAACCAATTAAAATAACGAACTTTGTACGGGCAGTTGTTTGAGCAGTACCGTGTGCCGACACATCGATTGTAGACCTGGGCGTTCAGTCCATCCGGCGTGTGATACGCCGCAAACACGGGACAAACCGGTTCACACGGAGCACGACCACATTGTTGGCACATCATCGGTAACAGTTCGACGGTGAGCGGCTCGTCGCCTTCCCCACCCTCGTGCAGTGCTTCTTTGCCACCCGTTGCAATATTGTTCTCGGAGTAACAAGCGGTCACACACGCGCTACAGCCAGTACAACGAGACAAATCAATGGCCAAGCCCCAGCGCGGATGAGGACCGGCATAGTTGCCAATCTTCCACTCCGCCAGTTGCCGATCTTGCCACTGTTCCGCGGCACGTTCGGCATGCTCCGGAACCTCAGCCGCGTGCGCGACGTGGAACGTGTGGAACTCCCCTTCTTCGATGAGCGCAAGCGTGGTGCTCTGCGCAAGACCGCGGCCCAGTTGACGATCTGATCCGACGTTGTTCGCCAGCCGCTCGTGGTCATTCGTCATGGAGACATTCGCGGTCGTGTAAAACGACTGACCACCAAACTCGGTTGCGGCCGGATTCAGCACCGCGAATGCGTTTGCACCGCGATCGGTGGCGTAGCGGCCAAATTGCGAGTGACCCTGCCCCGTCGCCATGGCAAGAACACCGGGCTTGATGCCCGGATAGAGCATTGCCGGCACTACAACTGTGCCCGCTGCGGTTGCTAATTCAACAAAATCACCGTTCGCAATTCCCCGTTCGGATGCCGTGTCCGGATGAATCTCGACCCACGAACTCCAGGTGATTTTCGAGACGGGATCCGGCAACTCCTGCAACCACGGACGATTTGCCCCGCGCCCATCATAAAAAGATGACGACGGGTACACAATCAGAGGCATCTCCCTGTCATCGGATTGCCACGCAGCGAATGACAACTGTCCGACACCGGAAGCCAGGCGGACACTTTGCAGACTCGTGTCCGTATGCCGCCCGCCGGTCTGGAGCGATTCACTCCAAAATGTGTCGAAGGATCCCGCGACACCCATTCGGGCTTGCAACTGCCTCCACGAGGCTTGGACGTAATCCTTATAAGAGGCGGCGGAGAACTGGCCAGCCACTGCACCACCAACTTGGGCTGCAAGCGACAGCAGTACATCGCCCGTTTGGCGTGTATCACCCATCGGACGTATGACCGGTTGTTGCAGAACGTAAGAACCACCGCCGGGTTCAAAATCATTCCACTGTTCAAGCGGATCGTGGTCCGGCAAGATCAGGTTCGCGAGCTGTGAGGTCTCATCCAAGAATTGCGAGAAGCTCACCGTGAAGCCAACACGACCAATAGCTTCCGACACACCAGCGCCGGGTGCGGAGTAGACGGGATTAGTCCCGTGGACGAAAAGCAGCCCAACGGAACCGTTTTGCGCGGCTCCGACAAAATCGAGTAGGCGCTGGTAGCTGGATCCGCCGTCCGGCGACAGTCCTGCACCAAACTGCACCCGTGT
>JAZDDD010000019.1:0-2017 GCA_036679545.1 Gemmatimonadota bacterium
GGCGGCTGGTAGGTGGGTATCTTCGCGTGTTGCACGCGGTCGGCAAGCGTGTCCAGGTCGGTTTGCGGTTGCTGGAAAATACTTACGGCGAAGGCCATTGACGTAACTTCTGTGCCGCGCGACTTACGTCAAGGGCTTTCGCCGTAACTGTTCTTGGTGCCAACCTGCGCGGTCGACTGGACACTTGCCGACGCGATCTTTTGTGGGACGGAAGGAACCTTCTACGACTCCCACAAGGACGCTTAATCATGGCCAAGCAGACAAAGAAGAAACGCTCTCATTCATCTCACTCCAAGAACTCAAAGGCCAGCAAACCAAAGACCGGCAAACCAAAGACAGGCAAACCAACGACAAGCAAACCAAAGACCGGCCGACGAGCCAAGACTGCCAGCGGCAAAACGCTCGTGACGCATTCACTCGGAGCGCTGCCCATCCTGCGGCGATTTCTGCGTCGCCTGCGGCTGCACGAGTTTCTGCAACAACACTTGCCCGCCGAAGATGGACGCACGCAAGTCGATACGGCTCGCGTCGTCAACCTCTTGGTGACCAACTTGCTGATCTCACGAGAACCCGTATATGGTGTTGCTGAGTGGGCACGAGACTTTGATCCGGAACTCTTTGACTTGCGTCCCGAGGATATCGAACGACTCAACGATGATCGCGTGGGCCGCTGTTTGGAACGCGTCTTCGCGGCTTTGGACACGCCGCTGATCATGGACGTCGTGACCCATGTTGTCAGCGAATTCAAACTCAGCTTGGACGAGTTGCACAACGACTCGACGACCGTGTCATTCTTCGGGGACTATGCGGGTGCCGAGTCGGAACAAACGGTCGATGGCCATGCGGTTCCGGCGATCACTTGGGGACACAGCAAGGATCATCGTCCTGACTTGAAGCAGTTGCTTTACATCTTGACGGTCAGTAACGACGGCGGCGTGCCGATCTACTTCCAAGCCGCCAGCGGCAATGTCGTGGATGATCAAACGCACCAAGCAACGTGGCGGATCCTCAAGGAGTTGGCGGGGCGAGCGGACTTTGTCTACGTCGCCGATTGCAAGTTGGCGACGACCGAGCAGATGAACGACATCGCCAGGCAAGGTGGCCGCTTCATCACCGTGTTGCCCGCCACGCGAAAAGAAGATTCGCAGTTCCGCAAGCGTCTCGTCGAAAGTCCCGCCACGATTCCGTGGCACGTCCTTTATGAAAAAGTCAACCGAGACGAGGCCACCGGTCAAGAGACCACGGTGGACGTACTTTCTGTGTGCAGCGACGAGCAAGTCAGCAAAGAAGGCTATCGGCTGTTCTGGTATCACAGTCTCCGTAAGCAACAGACCGATGCCGCGACTCGCGCCCGGCGCGTGCAGCGAACGCTTGCCGATCTGACGACTTTACGCGCGCGGCTGGGTAGCCCACGGACTCGCTTTCGCGCACATGACAAAGTTCAGACGGCCATTGATGAGATTCTCGCCGAGCATGCCATGACGGACTTGGTGCAAGTCACGATCGTCCAGATCGAAGAAGAAACGTTTCGCCAAACCAAACGAGGGCGTCCAGGGAAGAACACCAAGTACACACGCCAGATGCGAACGCGATATGACATCCGCTGGGAAGTCGATGGGAAGCAGTTGGAGCGTGCCGCGGCGGGCGACGGTGTGTTCCCATTGCTGACGAACCTGCCGGACTGGACCGCGCGGGAAGTCTTAGACGCTTACAAACGGCAGCCGATTATCGAGAAACGATTCTCGCAACTGAAGACGGACTTTCGTGTGGCCCCGGTTTACTTGCAGGACGTCAAGCGGATCGTCGGATTGTTGGGCGTCTACTTCTTCGCGTTAATGGTGCAGGCGTTGCTGGAGCGGGAGTTGCGCGGGGCGATGGCCGAACTGGAAATTGAGTCGTTACCTCTTTACCCGGAGACCCGTCCCTGCTCCCGTCCCACGACCCGTCGCGTGCTCGATCTCTTCGCCCCGCTCTCCCGCTACACGCTTCCGTCTTCAGACTCCTCATCTCCCGAAAC
>JAZDDD010000190.1:0-2666 GCA_036679545.1 Gemmatimonadota bacterium
GTGTCCGCCGCAATGGATAGCGCATCGGCCAAACGACCGTGGTCGAATGCGCGGCGGCGGTCACGATTCCTCGGGTCTACGAGAACGAATTCGGTGCCTTCTGGAATCGCATTCAGATACCAAAAGCGGTCGTTGTCCAGCCAGTTGGGTTGCACCGCTGCGCCGTAAACCAGGGACGCCGTGCTCGTTCGCAACGTGCCTTCGGCGCGCGCGTAGTCAGCCGCTGTGACAGACGGTGGTTCTTGGGCGGTGACCGGGGTCGTGATGACGACCATGATGGCAAGCCACGGTTGATGACGCATTCCTACACCTCTACTGCTTTAGATTGAGTGAGCCTAGTTGGTTCCGATTTCGGGAGCGACGACCGTGTTACGAAGGATACCTACGCCCTCGAGTTCGATCTCGACAACGTCACCAGGTGACATGGCCATCGTTGCGCCGGGGGTTCCTGTGAAAATCACATCCCCGGGATAAAGGGTTACGTACTGACTCACATAACTGACGATGGTCCGGACGTCGAAGATAAGATCTGAAGTATGACCCTCCTGTCGAACCTCGCCGTTGACCCGTGTTGTGAGCGCGAGGTTGTCCGGGTTTAGGCCACGTGCAATGTATGGGCCGATGGGGCCGAAGCCATCGGAAGCCTTGGCCCGAAACCATTGCAGGTCGTTGGCTTGCCAGTCTCGTTCCGAAACATCGTTGCCCACCGTGACACCCCAAACGTAGTCCAGGGAGTTCTGCGGCAAAACGTTGCTAACCGTATCCCCGATCACCAACACCATTTCTCCTTCGTAGTGGAGATTACGCGCGTCGTGAGGGATGACGATGGGATGTCCTGAGCCGGAAAGTGAGGTTGGGTATTTAGCGAAAAGGGGCGGCTCATCCGCCTGGGGTCGGTTTCCTAAATGGCTTAGGTAGTTGAGACCAACTGCGATGACTTTGGAAGGCACCACGGGAGGTAAGAAGGTGACATCACCGATTTGGTGGGCCACGTTGGTCTTGACGTGCTCGCCGAAAAGGTCGCCTTCTACCTCATAAAGCAGGTCCCCTTCTACGACGACATGGCGGGCGGCTCCCCCGATATCTATACGTGCATATTTCGCGTCGTCACTTGCTATCGGCTCAGTTGCCGGCGCACATCCCAAAATGAAGGAGAGAGTCAGTCCCGTGGCTGTTCGAATCGCTTTTGGCAACACACGTATCATCCTCGGCTCGCGGTTGATCTTCGGGCAAACATAGGCTCTAAAGCGGTTGTCAGCGAGCCTCTGGTCGCTTCGGTCGCAGCCTCTCAATGCGTGGATGGATCTTCGGCGTTTAGATTCGACATGATGGGCGATGATCGTCAGACCAACCGGTATCGTGTTCCGGCTAAAACGCATCGCGTCGAAGCCTTAGTGAGGCGAAGTAGGTTCATCACGACGATCGCCCGAGCCGAAACGCCACATGCTGCAAAAGAGGTGGTCGCCGGTATTCGCGGGGAGTTCCCCGATGCCACGCATCATTGTTGGGCGTTCGTAGCGGGCCCGCCGGGTAGCTCCCGTGCAATCGGTATGAGCGATGACGGTGAACCGCATGGTACGGCCGGCAAGCCTATGCTCAATGTGCTGATGCATAGTGATGTGGGCGAAGTTGTGGCGGTTTGCACCCGTTACTACGGTGGCGTCAAACTCGGCACGGGCGGACTCAGTCGAGCGTATTCAAGTGGTGTGGCGAATGGGCTGTTGGGTCTGAAAACAG
The DNA here is from genome assembly GCA_036679545.1 of Gemmatimonadota bacterium. Classification (GTDB taxonomy): domain Bacteria; phylum Gemmatimonadota; class Gemmatimonadetes; order Gemmatimonadales; family GWC2-71-9; genus JAZDDC01. The sequence continues at coordinate 1,738 of JAZDDD010000190.1, forward strand.
ACGTGAGGCGGGATTATGTGGCCCTCTCGTTCCATGTGCCATATGAAAACTCTGACGCCATTCAACGTTTGGCTGGCGACCTAGAGGCCATCGTTGAACACGTGGCATACGGTCCTGAGGTCCGGTTTGATGTGTTAGTGCCCTGTGAGGATGAAGATGTCTTTCGGGACGGTGTCCGTGAGATCACGCGGGGAACGGTGATCCCGGTGCGACGAGCGCATGAGAAAAGGTGATTCGTAAGCTTCGGCCCGCGTTCGGTTGGTTGCCTGTGACCCAAGGGTTGCCGGCAGAGTATTAGTCACTGAAAACGCAGCACCGTCAGGCCGTAGTATACGCGGTATGATCGCACTGCCAACGGATAAGATCACTCACGATGATCGCGACAGCGACAGGGCAATCCAATCCATGAATTCTCTAAAATCTTCGGCGCTGGCGATTCTGCTTGGCGTTTTTACTGCCTGCGGCGATGGCATCAGCGCGCCGATCACTGAATTGCCACGTGAGCTTTCATTAGCCGAGCGGCGTCTCATCGACGCGGGCAACGATTTTTCGCTCCGATTGTTCCGCGCGGTACACAACGAATCGGCCGCGGACTCAAACGTGTTCATCTCCCCACTGAGCGTAAGTGTCGCGTTGGGGATGACGATGAACGGCGCCGCTGGCGAGACATTCAGCGCCATGGCAACGACGCTAGGCTTCGATGGTTTGCTGCTCAACGAAATCAACGAAGGCTACCGCGACCTCATCGACTTGCTCGTAAACCTCGACGAGCGAGTTACCATGGACGTTGCCAATTCGGTATGGCACAGACCCGAGTTCGCCGTCCAGGCTCCCTTTCTGGAATCCTTGCGCACATTCTTCGACGCTCGTGTCGAGGCCTTGGATTTCTCCCTCGCTAATGCGCCGGACATCATTGACCAATGGGCGAG
>JAZDDD010000191.1:0-4187 GCA_036679545.1 Gemmatimonadota bacterium
GCTCGGGATTCCGCAAGAACCCGCGGTATCTCGGATTGCGATGCCGACAAGGTGTCCAGTCGAGCGCGAACCTCGACCAGTTGTTGTTGGACAAGTGAGGCACTGCCACCCGCCGACCGTCGGATCAACAGCCAGGCTATCACAAACACAAGTAATACGTTGAGACCGATGAGACCCGCCACAGTCACGTCACTCCTGCTTTTGTCAGGCGTAAGTTAATGCCAATCAATGAGATAGGCCACGCCGGTTTGGCCCAAGCGCGCGGCGCAACTGCCATGTCCCGCTATTTAATGGTGCGGATGGCGTGAAACCGGGTGGGCATTCGACCGTAATGCTGGATGAATCCCCCCTTGGGAAAGCCACAGATGTTTCATCCACACGTCCAACGACTCTTTATCCTCGCGGCAGGTATCGTTTTTCTCGCATATGCCTTAACGACCGACGAGCACACGGAAAAAGACACTTCAACGGATGACGACAGGGACGGTCCGGATACCACCGGCGACGAACCAGTTGGCAATGTCGTGGATACAGCGTCGGAGGGACGAACTCCTGGCAGACAAGACGTCTTTGCGTGTTCTCGTGGAGAGCCACATCGTCGAAGGGCGTTTGACATCATCAGATCTGGCGAATGGATCTGAACTCACGACACTTGCAGGTACCACGCTGACGGTTGACACCACAAACGGCATCAAGATCAATGACAGCACAGTGGTCGAGCCGGATCTCACCGCAAGTAACGGCGTGATACACGGAATTGATGCCACCATCCGAAAAGACAGCCAAGAAGGTTAGCTGGTCTCAGTACAACAAATACGGTGCGACACGTTGTTGGAATTCAGCAATGTCTGACAAACCAGGTTCTATAATTTCCTGAGCACCCCGTCCATCGTCGATTCCATTGCGAAGCGTTTCACTTCCCCACAGAATGTCGATCGGCATCTTGTGCTCTTCGTATTCGTAGGGGGGTGGCCGCCATTGAAAATCGGTAGGGGCCAACTCACGTACAACTCGGAGAATCGTCACGGCGGCCTCTACCGGCCTGAAGGCATTTCGATCCGTGACGTGAAGTTGGGCGCCGCCGCAGACCACGTGCGCATGTTTCTGAAACGTTGGTTCGAAGTAACACGGTCGAAACTTCACACCGGATAAATCACAGGCGTCTAACCCACGGCATACCGCAAACGGATCGAGGAATGGCGCACCAAAAACCTCAAACGGACGTGTGGTGCCCCTCCCCTCCGAGAGGTTAGTCCCTTCGAGCAATACCATACCCGGGTATGCAATACACGAATCCATCGTCGGGAGGTTCGGACTGGGCGATACCCACGGCAATCCCGTTTGGTCAAACCAGTGTTCCCGACGCCAATTCTTGCAGGGAATGACCTCAAGTTCGCAACCGATTCCAAACTCACCGTTGGCAACACGGGCCATTTCCCCGGTGGTAAGCCCATGACGCAGCGGCACGGGATGTAAGCCAACGAAGGACTCGAACCCACTTTCAAGGATACGGCCTTCGAGACGGGTGCCATTCACTGGATTGGGCCGGTCCAGCACCACGAATCGGACACCTGCATCGCGGCACGCCTCCATCGCCAACGTCATAGTCCATATGAAGGTATAGATTCGCACACCCACGTCTTGCAGATCAAAGAACAACACGTCCAAACCTGCGAGCATCTCGGCAGTTGGTTTTCTTACATCTCCGTAAAGCGAGTACACCGGGACAGCAAGACGCCCATCGGTAAACGACTCGCTCTCGATCATATTGTCTTGCTTCTCTCCGCGGATCCCGTGTTGCGGCCCAAACAAGGCCACCACATCAAGATCCTCGTGCGCCGCGAGCACATCTGCCGAGTGTGCCAGCATTTCGGTGACGGAAGCCTGATGACAGACGAGACCCGCCTTGGCCCCTTTGTAGGAGCCGACTCCACCGCGAATCAGATTGGCGATACCAGGACTCGTCCTCACTGTGGTTTCATGACTCCCAATGTTTCACCAATCAAACACTTCGCGCGACAACGAGATGCCGCAAGCCGAAAGTAGACCGAGATTGAAGCAGAAAGACCTAGATTTGATATCGTATCCGGTTCCAACATAACAGGTTGGCCACACCCCGCTTGGAGAAGCACACAACCGTCGTAGCCTTCAACACCGGGCATATAGCTTGCGGTTTGAGTGGCCGCACCCGGCGAGGCGTTCGGAAAAACCCTCATGCACCGGCCGGGGGCAAACGCCGCCTGGACAACACGTTTCGTCGTCCGGCGGTCGGTGTGGTAGGCGTCCTCTCACCTTGCACCCTATCGATATGACAAGCATTCAAGCCGTACGCTCCCCCGCAACACATTCCATTAAAATCGTCGGCCGACTGAATCCAGAATACAAAGAGGTACTAAGTACAAACGCATTGCGTTTCATCGGACGTCTCAGCCGCCGTTTCGAATGCCGCCGCCGAGAATTGCTGAGGGCCCGCGTGATCCGGCAGTCGGATCTGGACAACGGTTGGAAACCGTCGTTTTCGGACGAGACCGCCTGGATACGTGACGCCGATTGGGTGGCGAAACCCGCCGCCCAACACTTGATCGACCGCCGCGTTCAAATCGGCGGGCCCGTCGATCGGCAAAGCGTGATCGACGCACTCACGTCCGGTGCCAATGTCTTCATGGCGGACTTCGAAGATGGCAACTCGCCAACGTGGGACAACGAGCTTCGTGGGCAAATCAATCTTCGTGACGCCTTGAGGGGAACCATCGCCTACGAAGATGATCGAGGTGGTTACCACCGCCTCGGCACACGGACCGCGCAACTGGCCGTGCGACCTCGTGGTTGGCACATGCTTGAACACGGCCTTTTGGTTGACAATCGCCCGGTCAGCGCAACCCTGTTTGACGTTGGGTTATTCTTATTTCACAACGCACAACAACAGGCCGCCCGAGACGACTCACCACATCTGTGCCTTCCGAAAGTTGAGAGTTACTTCGAAGCACGTTTATGGCACGACGTATTAAGCGAAATCGAACAGATGTTGTCCATACCATCCCATACGATCCGCACGACGGTTCTTGTCGAAAATATTCTCGCGGCTTTTCAGATGGACGAGATTCTTTTTGAACTCCGCGACCGTGTCTGCGCGTTGCAGTTTGGGCGATGGGATTATCTATTCAGTTTTGTGTGCAAATTCCGCTTGCAACCAGACTTCGTACTGCCGGATCGCAATCAGTGTACCATGCGTCACCGGGCGTTACGAGCGGTACTCGACCTCATGATCGCCACGTGCCATAGACGTGGCATTCACGCAATCGGTGGCAAAGCGGCACGGGTTCCGAGTGCCACGAACCGTGATGAGAAACATGAACTGTTCGAACAGTTGATGCGCGATTTGCGACGCGAAGCCAGTAGCGGGTTGGACGGCACCCAGGTGGCACACCCGCACCTCGTGCATCTAGCCAAAGGCATCTTTGAGACGGCCGTGAGAGGACCACACCAAATCGCGCGAAAAAACCTTGCGGCCCACGTCTCGGTTGATGACTTGTTGGCCGTACCGCTTGGACCAAAAACACGACAGGCCCTCGAAGCCAACATCGACATTTCGATTCGATATCTTGCCGCATGGCTGGGCGGTTGTGGCAACGTCGCCGTCGAAGGCGTGGTCGAAAACATGGCCACCGCCGAACTCGCCCGCGCACAAGTGTGGCAGTGGATAACCCACGATATACGACTCGACAGCGGTGAAGATGTGACACGTGACTTGGTTCGTACCATGATCCAAACACGTCTCGAGCAGTTTGAAAAAGAACTTGGTGAGATTGGCGCACGGGCGAACCGTTACACCGAGGCCGCCAGTTTGACCGAAAAGCTGATGACGTCGCGGCACTTCCTCGAACATGTCACGACCATAGCAAGCCCACGTGTTACCGTCCCACCACACGAAGAACCGCAACAACATTGATGGATGCGTAAGTCGCTTATGTAACACGTTAAGCTACTTAACTAAAGACAACCTGCCTCGCACAAAGGTTTTCGGGTGTTTTCGGACCTCCTGTGCCGACTGCCCAGATACACTATATTTATCCGTCCGGGCCTCAGGGCCCACCCGATCTCGTGCCAGGGAATCGGGTTGCTAGTCTGCAGATGGCCACTCCCGGACTTTGGTTGTCACCGCAAATCCAGCAGCCCGCCCCTGGCAT
>JAZDDD010000192.1:0-8421 GCA_036679545.1 Gemmatimonadota bacterium
GAATTATGGTGGGACAATGCCGCAGCGACTTTCCGCTTGCGATACCGTTGTGTTCCTCGACTTCCCATCCATTACGTGTTTGTGGCGCGTTCTCAAGAGGCGCGTGATGTTTGCCGGCAAGAATCGACCGGATATGGGGAAAGGCTGCCCGGAGCGGCTGACCTGGGAGTTCCTTCGCTACATCCTCACCTATAGGACCACGCGACGGCCGAGAATCCGGCAGCTACTCGCACAGGTGGATGACGGGACGCGCGTTGTGATACTCGCCGACAAGGTCGGCTTTGACGACTTCTTGGCGACCTTACCCCTCATGATCAGTGCGGACGACTCAAGGGGAAGTTAAGCCCGTTCAGTAATCGGCGCGCTCAAAACGGGCCACGGCCCACACAAACCCACCAAGACCTAAGGTCGTTGCAGCAAGGAGTGCCTGCCACGGGAATCCCGCCCGCCACGTCTCCCACAACCGCAGATCACCTATGTGCCACGGGCCAAGTATTTGCGTATCGCCAACCAACATCACACCAATGAGCAATCCGATAACGAGGAGCGCTGCTTTCACGGAACTCCGACGCCCCACCCCACTGCAAGAAAGATGAATGCCGAGTACAAAATGAGGGCCAGACTCATGCCGGCGGCCATCAGCCAATGTCCAATCAACCACCTCCTGCGCCGAATGGGTAAACTGAGTGTGAATAGGTTGGACCTGGTATGGGACTCCGTCATGGTGCCCCCAACGGCCAGGACAATTGTCAACAAAGGAACCGCGAACTCTGACCCACGAAACCACCGTCGTACATACTCATCCAAGGTGAACGAGGCTTCCTCATCCTCATCTGACGTAACTCCGGCTTCTTGTATGAAAGTCGGAACGGTTCCCCGCGCCTCATGTACGGCAATGAAAATACTCTGCGGGCACAAAGCGATCGTTATGAGCGCAACACACAGGAAGAACCGGCCCCTGAGATCAAACCAAGATTTCCAAAATATCATCTAATCTTCCTCGTTCGTAACCGACTGCCGCGAGGTAAATGCTCCTCAGATTCATGTCCAACACCTCGATACTCTTCGCTAGTCTTCCAACCGGCACGGATATCATCCAACTCTCCGTCAATCACAAGCCTGCCATCGTTCATGATGGCAACATGGTCGCAGATCCGTTCCACCTCATCCATCCGGTGCGTCGATAGAACGATGGTGTTCGCGTCTTCGGTGACCCACTGGGCAAGCACCGAAAAAATCTCATCCGCACTGGTCGGGTCGAGATCGATCGTCGGTTCGTCCATGAGCATCAACCGCGGACGGCGACCCAACGTCACGGCGAGGAGGAGTTTTGCACGCATGCCCTTTGACAACTCGCGAATGCGGCTCCGCTGCGGGATACTCCAACGCTTCAGCAGTTCATCGACAAATTGGATGTTCCAACGCGGGAAGAATCTACCGTAGAACTTGATGAATTCGGCTACCCGCATCTTGTCGTATAGGAGTTTCTCCTCGGGCACAAAAGCCACATGTTCCCGCACACGCTCCGACCGTTTGTGTACGTCAAGTCCCATCACAACGGCAGACCCGGAACTCGGATGTGTGATGCCCAAAAGCATCTTTTGTAACGTGGTCTTCCCAGCTCCGTTGGGACCGATCACACCGTGAATGGTTCCCGCGTGTACCTGCCAACTGACATTGTCTACGGCGCAACGCGCACCAAATCTCTTTGTCAGCTTCTCGGTGCGGATCACCGTCTCGCGCGCCATGTCCTGATCCACTCCGTTGCTCATTCGTTTCCCGATCGCCCGAGTTCTTCGATCATGGCCTTCAGCTCCTTGACCGTAAAGCCCAGTACGGTCGCCTCTGCTATCAGGTTTTCGACGTGGGGCCGCAACCGCCGACGGCGCTCTTCGGGCATGATGCTCGGTGGAGATAATCTGACGAATGTCCCGCGTCGCGGGCCGCCCTTCAGCAACCCCTCGCGCTCCAATTCACGGTACGCGCGCGCCACGGTATTGGGGTTGATGACGAGGTCCGCCGCCAACTTCCGGACGGTGGGGAGTTTCTCCTCAGTCTTCAATGCACCAGTCGTGATGGCGTGCTTTATCTGCCGCATCAGCTGTTGGTAGATTGGCTCGCCGGATTCCGGCCGAACGTGGAACACTACACCGCCTCCCCAGTCGAGCGCGAAAGCGGGTTCATTATAGAACGATACCATGTTTCAGGCGAACTCCAATCAACGGTCACCGACGTCGTTGGACCGTGCCTATTCGTATCGCAGTGCTTCGACCGGATCCAACCGACTAGTGCTTCGACCGGATCCAACCGACTGGCCTTCGCTGCCGGTACCAAACCAAACCCGACACCTGTGAGGACAGCGGCCCCCAAGGCCACGACGATAGACCAGAGCGGCACTTCCGCCGGCAACGGGGTGAGGGTCTTCACGAGAAAACTGATAGCGCCCCCACCGGCCATGCCGATGACGCCTCCAATCACCGTGAGGGTAGCGGCTTCAACCAGGAACTGCCACAGGATCTCGCGCCGTTTGGCTCCCAAAGCCTTTCGTACGCCGATTTCTCTGGTGCGCTCAGTGACCGAAATCATCATGACGGCCACGACCCCTACCCCCCCCACAAGCAAGGCGATTGAGGACAGCGCAATCATGATCAGAAAGAACATGCCCGTGACCTGATTGAAATTTTGCAACAACCGATCCTGTGTGATGGTCGCGAAGTTGTTGTCCTGTCCCGGACGTAGTCCGCGGGTCGAGCGCATGGCGGCCGTGACGTCATCAATTGCTTCCTGGACCGTTATCCCTTCAATCGGGGTGACGGTAAACGTCAACCCAAAATCCGCCCGCCGCGCCGGAACGTACTTCTGGAATGCCGCGTAAGGAACGATGACGGTTGACTGATTCCCACTACCAAATATGTCCGGCGGCGGATTGTAGACCCCAACGATTCTGTATGGGACCCCTGCGACCTGTACCTCTTCTCCGACGGGATTCATTTGGCCAAAAAACTCTTCGGACAACGATCGGTTGATGACGGCGGTCCTGGCGCGTGCACGTTCCTCGAGATGCGTAAACGATCTGCCCGGAAGTATGTCGCCACCATACGCCTCCAACCAACGCGCGCTTGGTTGTCGTGCTCAACAGAAACCTGTGACTGTTGCTCCAGAATTAATCTTTCCACTGACGGTAGTCGCGCGAGGCGCTCACCTTCGTCCTCAGTCAAGGCTGGATTCTTCAGTAAATCAGAACGTCGTGTGACGACACCGTTCTGAAAGAACTTGACCACATAAAACGTCCGCGGACCGAGCTGCTCGATAATGTTGGCCACACCGTAGTTTATGCCGCGAACCATGGAGGACATGACCATAACGACCATGACGCCAATAGCGATGCCGAGAATGGTCAATGAGGCGCGGGCCTTACTTGCCCGGATGGAGCTAATGGCAATCGATACGCCTTCAATTATCTGTCGCATGACGTTACTCCTGCCGCATGGCAACTACGGGGTCCAAACGCGCCGCGCGTCGTGCCGGATACACGCCCGCGCCAATGCCAACACCGGCTCCAAGAGCAATCCCCACGGCGATGGACCACGGGGCAACTTGGGCGGGTAGCGGTGTGGCGGTGTCGATGAGCCAAGCCAATCCCAGACCGGTTGCGACGCCGATTGATGCACCAAGTACCGCAAGGCTCGCTGACTCAACCAAGAACTGGCGCGAGATGTCTCTTCGCCGAGCACCAAGCGCCTTGCGGATTCCAATCTCTCGCGTTCTTTCGGCCACCGCCATCAGCATGATGTTCATGATGACGATGGCCCCGACGACGAGGGATATACTCACGAGTCCCGGCAACGCCGCCACGAGCACACGGTTGATCTGACTCCAAAAGTCCAAAACCGAGTCGGCAGTCTCCAAAACAAAGTCCGCCTCTTCGCCTGGACGTAAATGCCGGCGGCTTCGCATGACCGCCTCGGCTTGCCCCATGGCTTCGGTCATATCTTCGAGCGAGCCCGCCTTCACAATCAGGTTCTCAATCGTCCCGTTGGGCGCAACAAACCGTTTCAACGGGGAGAGTGCAGGTCCGACGGCGAAGTTGTCCAGCGAGAAACCAAAGATATTGCCCTGCCGCTCGACGACGCCGATCACTCGGTACGGAAATCCCCGAACCTTGACCTCCCTGCCAATCGGATCTTGTTCGCCAAAAATGGCGGTAGCGACCTCGCTGCCCAAAACCAACACCGGGCGTGCTGCGCGTGCCTCAGCAGCGGTGAACGCCCTACCCTGCCCAATAACCCACTGTTTGATATCGAAGTACGACGCCGACGCTGCGATGACGTTGACACTCTCGGCAACCTGATCTCGATACTCGACGTTGGTGCGGCTATTCGATTCCCACGCAGCCGTTATCGGCACGGTAATACTGTTTTCTACGGCTAATGCATCGTCATGTGAGACGTACGGCCGGCGGAGCCAGCGGCGGAACTCATCGACACCTACGTTTCCCGTTTGCACATTCGGAAAACGCCGCAAATTGAATTGATTGACACCGGAATGACGGACACCACAGCAATCAGGAATGTTACGCCGATAAACACACCGACGAGCGCAAAAAAACTCTTCATCTTTTGCGCCCAGATGGTCCTCACCGCAACCCGTATCGCCTCGAAGAAGTTCATATCACGCAGCTTTCTTGCGAACGTCACTATCAACCGCACCGTCGCGAAGGGTGACGATCCGATGCGCCTGTTTTGCGATGTCATGCTCATGGGTTACCATGATGACCGTCTGACCCTGTGCATGGAGCGCGTCAAAGACGGCCATGATCTCAGCGCTTGTCGTCGAATCCAAATTACCGGTTGGTTCGTCCGCCAGGAGGATGCTGGGTTGGTTGACCAGTGCACGCGCAATGGCAACACGTTGCCTTTGACCACCTGACAGTTCACTTGGTTTGTGCTGCATCCGGTCGCCAAGGCCAACGCGTTCCAAGGCCTCCGTGGCCGCCTTGCGTCGCTCGCCACTCTTAACACCGGCGTAGATCAACGGCAGCTCGACGTTGTGTAACGACGTGGCTCGGGGAAGAAGATTAAACGTCTGGAATACAAACCCGATCTCACGATTTCGTACCTGCGCCAGTTCATCGTCCGTCATCGTCGAAACACGGGCGCCATTCAACCAGTACTCGCCACTCGTTGGTGTATCGAGACAGCCGATGAGGTTCATCATCGTTGATTTGCCGGAACCGGAGGGTCCCATGATGGCGACGTACTCGTTGCGCTCGATCTCTAAGTCTACGTCACGAAGCGCCTGAATAGTCTCACTGCCCATGACGTACTCTCGGCCAAGACCCCGGGCCAAAATCACAAACTTTGATTCGTCGCCGCTCATCACCGTGTACCGCCGTTTTGAGATTCTTCCGTAGAGCGGACCGCCGTGCTATCCGCCAGATCGCGAATTGTTTGATATGGCCCCGCCACAATGGAGTCCCCTTCGGCAAGACCACTCACCACCTCGAAGTGCTCTTCGCCCGCGATGCCGACGCGGACGGGACGGAACTCCGCCACGTCATTGACAATCACGAATACGCCCTCGGTGTCTTTCAAGACCGTGTCCGCGGAAACACCTTCGGTAGCCATGAGCGCATGACCACGAACCGTGAGCGCGATGATCGGTACGCTTATGACATCCAAACGTACGTCTGTCACGATCTTTGCCGTACCGGAAAGGTCAGGTCGGATGTCGCGTGGCGGAGCCTCAAACGTCACCTCTACGTCGTAGTCCACGGCCCGGTCACCCGTTGCGCCTGCCGCCGCAGCGATTGCGCTTTGTGAAATCGCGGTGACACGACCCACGAATATCGTGTCCGGAAATGCATCCACGGAGATGCCAGCGGAATCGCCAATGGCCAATCGCACCACATCGGTTTCATCGACACGTACGTTGATCTGGATAACAGATAAGTCGCTGATCGTCATCAGGAGGCCCGTATCCCGACTGAACGTGCTGGCGAGTGCAACTTCGCCCTCTTCGACGGCAAGACGTGTCACCTTTCCGTCTATTGGCGCGACAAGTATCGTCTTTGCCAGTTGATCACGTGCTTCTTGCAGGGTTGCTTCGGCTTGGGCAACCTGATGCTGCTGGGACTGATGCAAGGCCCCGGCAACATCGTAGGTTTGTTGCGCCGTCTCCAACTCTTCGTCAGCCACGAGATCGTTATCACTCGTACGCAATTCTTTCAATCGATTGAGTGTGCGGCGGGCCTGGTCCCGATTGACCTCCGCCTGCAAGGCGTTGGCATGCGACGCCGAAAGCTGTGCCTCGCTGCGTGCCACTTGCGCCTCGAATTGTGTTGGCTCAATACGCAGCAAAAGATCGCCACGTCTCACATAGTCGCCTTCTTCAACCCGAATGCTCACGATGCGTCCGGTGATGTCAGACGCCACATCGACCGCCGTCATGGCCTCGATTTGGCCACTCGCCGTAACCGTTGCCACAAGATTCCGTTTGGCAACAGATTCAATACGAACCGCCACGCCCTTTTGGCCACCCGCGGCCAAACGGGAAGCTGCCAATCCCCCGACCACCACGGCGAGAAACCCGAATATCACTACCTTGCGACGTCTAGACATTTCTTTTCTACTCCCTTATCTCAGTCGCTGACCAACAGCTGCTTCTAAGTTGGCCAAAGCGCGGTGATAGCCGTAAAGTGCCGTGACGTAGTCGGCCTCTGCCTGTACGCCAACGAGCTGAGCATCCAACAATTCGAAAAATGTTCCGGAGCCTATCCGATACCGCTGAAGAGCCAGGCGTAGTTGCTCCTGAGCTGACACTCGATTGTTCTCCTGTATGCCAATGGTCTCGTACGCCACGATGAGCCCGTAATATTGTTGGCTCACATCCGTATGGACTTGGAGTTCTCGAGCACGAAGAGCCTCGCGCGTATCATCCGTGCGCGCGGCAGCTTGACTCACTTGTACGTTACGGGAAAAACTGTCCCAGATTGGCAACGAAATCGTCAAACCAGCTGAGAACGGTTGTTGACGGAAATTGAACGGGAATGTTGAATTGCCGGAGCGGATGGCAGCCTCCTGAGCCGCCGTGAACCCAAATTGCGTGCAGTCAGCAATCGGCAAACCAGCAACGCTATTGATGGAATTTTGGTTTTGACACGCAGTCGTCCGTGCCGCCGACTGGCTCCGCGCGTCGTCTACCAGGAATTCTCCATTGGTAAACTGCTGAGTAAACCCGGACCATCCAGCGGACACACTTAGACTGGGCAACCACTGCCCTTTTGTTGCTTTCTCACTGCGTGCCGCCGACACCTCCTGGGCACGCAGGTCCAGAACATCGGGGTTGTCAGCCGATGCCGCTGAAAGCAACTCGTTGAGTTCCCATTCCGGTTCCAGGACGGGAAACGTATCCGACAACGTGACGACCGACAGATCTTCCGGCGCCTTCACACCGAGTGTCTGAAACAGCCTCAACTTTTCAATTGTTACAAGCTGGCGAGCTTGTAACAACCCAACATCGCTTTGCCCCTTGGCAACCTCTGCTTGCCGAACATCAATGGCCGTGCGTTGACCTACTTGTTGCTGTGCCGTGGCCAGACGCAGGTTCTCGCCATTGCGCTCGACCTGACGTGTTTGAATGTCTACCTGCGCGGTTGCCTCCAAGACCGCCAGATACTGCTGCACAACTTGGTTGCGCACACTCATCCGCGTCGCGTCGACCGCCGCGGCGGACGCATCATAGGCGGCCTTCTGCACACCGGGGCCGAAGATCGCGTTGCCGTCCAGCCGCCAGTTGATAGTCAGACCGTAGTTTGATCCAATGGTGGACGACGGCTGTGTGAAATCCGTTGACAGAAAACGTTGAGACCCCGACCCCGAATACGTAATGCTCGAACTTGCGCTCAGCGTCGGCACGAACAGCGTCGCGTACGCGTTCTTCACATTCCACGCAGCTGGGGACAAGTTATTTGCCGCTTGGCGATAGGACGGATTGTACTCCTCCGCCAGGCGCACCGCCTCCTGCAGCGAGAGCGATTGCGGCACGGTCGGGTACAGGTCCTGTGCGACCGCGTCGCGAGGCGGAACCATGAACGCCGCCACAAGAATCAAAGCGCGTACGCCTGCGGGAATGCCGATGCGAACGAAACGAATCTCTCGCGTCCGAATGCTCGTAATGGTGCTAGCGCCGATCGGTGTCACGGAGCCCTCCCTCCATGGTTAGAACCAGCCAACATTAATTGTCCGTTTGTATTAGTACATTAGTACATTGAGATAATTTGTCAAGATGACCCCGCGATCGTCACAGTCGCTTGCTACCCAAGGCACCCCCCAGTCTATTTCGCTTCAGATACCCGACTTCTCTTGGGGCCTGGTCGTTGGTATCGACGCCGCCTCAAGCGTCGTGACCGCCTCGAGCACA
>JAZDDD010000193.1:0-3489 GCA_036679545.1 Gemmatimonadota bacterium
GAGGTATTCGAACTCGCCAAGGTTAAGACCCTTACTCATGGGAATTCCGGATCGACCATTTCGACATATCGGAGTATACAAAAGTCACGCTGAAAGTTCCAGGCAAGCGCGCGGCGCCTTTATCGCGGGTCCCGTTTACCTAGACGCGCAACATGGTCCTGATCGATGTATTTGGTGGGGATTAAATAATCTGCGCAGAACCCTGAGGCCGAGTATTCCTTCTATAGTGCGCAAGTTCGTACCAGTACCTCGGCTCCCAGAACTTACGGGCGGCACCGGATGTAGATGGAAGCACAAAGACGACCGATTTCCCGATAACCTCTGGTTGCGGTCCGTAGTCGACATCCCGCCCGAGATATTCGCTCGCCGCCCGTTTGCCATTGAACGCGACGGTTCTCGGCTCATACGATTCGATGTTCTCGCGAAGTCCGTTGCGATCCCAAGACCCATTGGACAGGTCGCGGTCTAAAGCGGCTTCCTTTTTGACTAAGTCCGTCAATCCAATCCCGTGCCTGTGCACATCGTTGAACTGAGATGGACGCAACCGATGCGGCGTCAAACCAACGTCTGCGAGGATCTGCCAAAACTTGTTGCCAGGTCCCGCATAGTACGCACGCCGTTCCGCCGATTTTGGCCCAACCGCGGAGCCGCAAAAAACGACATCAAGACCGCGCTCCAAAATATCCGGCAGGATATCGTCAGTAGTAGATTGGTAACCGTGGGTCATAGAACCGCGCAATTATTCAGTTGTTCACTGCGTATTCAACAGGATTATCGCACGCATATCGTCCAACGTTTAGACGATTAATCAGCTGGCGGTTCGGCGAATGGTAATTCTAGGCGAATCTGCACAAAACCCCCCGGTATCTTCGGGAATCGAAACACTTATTCAGTTCCTACCGTTTCCACCACCAATGGGATCGCCGGGTGCCAGCGGAAGTGGCGTTCCCGGAATCGTGCTTTCCAACCGATTCTGCCACCTTCGTATGTCCGAGGCAACTAAACGCTGGTGGGGGGACAGGTCGGTCGTGGCGCCTAGCCGATCCGCAAGTCGATGCAACCGATCGGACAGGATCGCACGTACCTCGCCCGAATTGTCTGCACTACTTCCTTGCGTCATCATCTGATCCACAACCACACGTTGCGTTGCATGAAGCACTCTCATGCGATACTCGTCAGACGGCATCGGCGCGCCCCACGTGACCTCCAAAAGTCGGTCAACGACTTCCTCGAGGTTAGGGTAATCACCCATGCTTCCAAAGAGGACCAATCGGCCCATCCGAGCGGGATGTAGGAGGTTTTCTACCGTAAACCCCGCCGAGGCTTCAGCCGCCCCAATCGGGTCAAACAGTAAACCTGTGTGGGACGCGAATAAGACACCTTCCCTTCGCCGAAACGCAGGCGGAGGGATCATCGCGACGATATCCTCAGGGATCGTTAAAAAATCCGTCGTCAATGTCGACAACACCGTTTCCAACGCGTCACGCTGTTCCTCTGCGGGAACGATCGTATACGGTGTCTGCCCATCGTCGCGCATCGCATATGTGTAGTTGGCGCCACCCAAACTCTGGACACCCGCCGTCAATTGAAACCGGTGATGCATGTAGAGAGGAAACAGAACCACTTCCAGAGTGGACATTGGCTCGCCACGCCGTATCACCTCCGGGCCAAAATTGTTTAGCCCAATGCGTCGCACCTCGATTTCGTGCTTGAGATGATCGACGAGGTTGGATCCATTGTCCCAAACTGAAGCATACTGGTGGCCGGCGCCGCGGAAGTTGTTGTTCGTGTGCCCCATGTAGAGAAGACCTTCATCCAAGCTCTCCCGCATGGTCGCTTCGAGCGCAGAACGTTCGTCCGTATTGCTGGGGAAGTCTTGGTAGAGCCACGTGATTGACAGATCGTCATAGGTACCGATCCGTTGCACGTACGCGTTGGACAAATCCAACTCGCCGTTTGTTATTTCAATCAATGGCGCGGGATAATCCATCACGCTCTCACGCCCCAGCGCACTTGCGATGTAATTGTGCGGGAGGCCAAGTGTGTGACCAATCTCGTGTGCTGTAAGTTGACGCCACCGTGCCAACGCCATTTCTGTTGCCGAGGCATCGTTTGCAACCTGAGCCAGATAATCAAAATCCGGCGCCGCAGACAACCCACACGCTTCGTAGTAGGAATTCTGGTCCCCCGGGAATGGCGGAACGGCCCCTTCCCCGAGGAGATAGTCTTTCCGCAAACGTAAACTGCCCATGTTCACGTTGCCCTTAATGATCTCGCCCGTACGGGGATCAATCACCGATCCTCCATAGGAGTAACCCAGGGTGCGTCTATGCGTGTAGTGGATCATGTTATAGCGCACGTCATTGGGATCAGCGCCCGCAGGGAGAACTTCTACCCGGAACGCATTTATGTATCCCGCAGCCTCGAACGCATGATTCCACCACAAGGCGCCCTCAATGGTGGCGCTCATGATGGGTTCCGGTATGCCCGGATCGATGTAGTACGTGATGGGCTCTACCGGCTCTGATCGTGCCGCGTCCGGATTTTTCTTCTGGAGACGATGTCGCGCCACCCAGTGGATGGCGAGGTTGGAGTCCAACGGACTGGCAAAATCAAAAATGGTCGGTCCGTTCACTCCTATGCGCGGATCCATCACGCGGGTTTCAAATCCATCATTTGGAAGTTTCACGAACGAATGATGTTCGCGAAGTGTCACGGCCGTGCCCGTAGCCGCAACACCGTTCACCAACGAGCCGGGGCTATCACTGGCAAAGGTCAGAATGGTCTCGATTTCCGTGTTTTCCGGAAACGATTTGGTATTTGGTAAATGGAAGGCGCTACGGGACCTGTCGAGCGTGAACTTTCCTTGACCTGCACGCTCCATTTGTCGCGCTGCCCCACGCACGTCACGCATCAAGAAGTCCGTTGCATCCACCAACACCGCATCGCCCGTTCGTGCGACGATGTCAAACCCCCAGTGGACGGACGGTGCAAACGCGTCCCGCGCCGCACGTTGGACGTCGGGATTGTCACTGTGTGCCCGGAACCGATAGTTGGGCTCCCAAAGCAACACTCTGGCGCCCACCTTTCTGGGTTCCAACAGCCATGTGCCGCGAAGCTGCCCGCGATCGATATTGACAGGGTTGCTTCCAAGCCTGGTAGATAAACCCGTCGAAATTGTTGATCTCCCAGAACATCTTGCCGGTGCCATCATCCCAATAGAGGTCGAAAAAGCCCTCAATCTTGGTCATCCCGTTGGTATGCTCGGCAATGCTCGGGACCTGGCGAGCCTCCGCGGGGGAAGCTGGCCCTAGAGTCATTGCGCCTACGATCAGGCCGGTGGCAATAAACCGGACCACAGCCCGGAAGGCGTTCCTCTCATGATGTGCTGGACTCGTCATGCGGTGCCTCGATTTTGTGGTGATGGGTATCGTGCAGCTATCTGATGACGTGGGAGTTACCACCATAAGATGCAGCATGGAACCGTTG
>JAZDDD010000194.1:0-4309 GCA_036679545.1 Gemmatimonadota bacterium
CTAAATGCCGAGGGCCCCATAACGCTGGATAGCCTGCGCGGCCGTGTTGTGCTGATCGAAGCCTTTCAGATGCTTTGCCCGGGCTGTGTGTCGCACGGCCTGCCACAAGCAACGCGCGTGGCCGAGACCTTCAGCTCTGCCGATGTTTGTGTCCTCGGACTGCACACCGTATTCGAGCATCATGCTGTCAGGGTACTGCGGAGGCGCTTGAGGCGTTCTTGCATGAGTACAAGATCGCCTTCCCTGTGGGCATCGATGCGCCGTCAGGAACCGGCGGCCCACCCAAAACCATGACTGCTTTTAATATGCGGGGCACACCGACCCTCCTGTTATTGGACCGCAAGGGCAGGATTCGGAAAAAGCATTTTGGACGGGAGCAGGATATCGTGATCGGTGCCGAAATCATGGCACTCGTTTGCGAGGGGCAATCCTCGGACTTCGTCGGCCCGGTGAATCTGATGGAGCGCTCGAATCATGAGCACTTGTGGAAAATGAAAGCATCTAGCCGCCATGTGACTCGGCTTTAAGGGTCCAGGCACACCAAAACGAGGGTCAGCGCCGCCGACAATGGCTAGCCCGCAGGTAGCGAGGCCTGCGGCCCCAAGCTGTTGCCCCATCTCCCTCTGCGTCCTCATGGGCGCAAAGGTACGGCCCAACCGCACAACGCACCCAACCAAACACTAACGGAACCATCGTTGCTCGGCAGCCACGAGCCCTTACAACTCCTCAATCCGGAACGCATCTTCATCCACGATATCCGTGGACACGAACAAGAACCCCCCTGAGGCTGCATGCGTATTCGAAACAGTTCTTTGGCATTGATGGTCATCGCGACGGCCTACGCGTGTGAACCCGCGTCCGAAAACGTCGTCGCCACTGACAAATATGCCGCAGCCGTTGCCAACATCGAATCGTTCATTCGGGTCGAAATGGAAGACAAGGCGCTCCCCGCGTTCTCGGTTGTCCTTGTTGACGACCAGGAAACGGTGTGGGCGGCGGGGTTCGGTTTGGAAGATATTGCTGATAGCGTGACCGCCACGGCTGCCACTGTGTATCGAGTTGGTTCGGTGTCAAAGCTTTTCACCGACATCGGTGTGATGCAACTCGTCGAACGGGGCGAGTTGGATTTGGACGTGCCAATCACGCGATATCTCCCAAATTTTTCGCCGGTCTCCAGCTTCGACGGAGACATCACGCTGAGACAGCTGATGTCCCATCGGAGTGGTCTGGTACGCGAACCTCCGATTGGGCACTACTTCGACGACTCAAACACGTCGCTGGCGCAGACGGTTGCAAGCATGTCCCAGACTGCGTTGGTGTACCCGCAAGAATCTAGGACTAAGTACTCCAACGCCGGTATTGCAACTGTGGGATATGTGTTGGAGGCGGTGAACAGTGAACCGTTTGCCCGCTATCTCAAAGGGGCGGTGCTCGAGCCCATTGGCATGGATGGTTCCTCCTTGCCGATGCGTTTATGTGGTCCTATCACGGTCCAGATTTCCCGGCGCCGACCTTTGAGCTGGGTATGTCTCCCGCGGGCAGCATGTACGCCCCGGTTACCGATCTCGGTAAGTTCATGCACATGCTTTTTGCGGATGGTATGGGCTCACGTGGGCGCGTGTTACACGCAGAGTCACTCCGCGAAATGCTTACGCCGCAGTTTGCGGCGCCCGGTTCCGTGACGGGTTACGGCCTGGGTTTCAGATTGGGTGAGTTGGATGGCCACAGATACGTTGGGCACGGCGGTGCCATCTACGGATTTGCGACGGAGCTGGGTGCGCTTCCCGATGAACGCCTGGGCGTCGCGGCCGTGACGACTGTGGACGGCGCTGGCGCGGTGGTTGGTCGAGTTGTCTCCTACGCACTCCGGGTGATGCTCGCGGCAAACGCGGGCGAGGAGTTGCCAAACCCGGAACAAACCACTGCCGTAGCTCCGGAGTTGGTGTCGCTATTGGTAGGGGAGTATGCCAGCGGTGCGGATTCGATTCGCATTCTCTCTGGAGCGGGTGGTTTGTTTGCGTGGTATGCCGATCGCCGAGCCAGACTGCGATCGTTGGGCAGCAATCTGGTGTTCGATGACCGACTCAGCTACGGCACACCGGTGGTGCCAACCAGCGACGGGATATTGGTGGCGGGCCGGGCTTTCCAACGGGTTGACGATCCGATGCCATTACCGGTCACACCCCGTTGGCGTGATCTCCTTGGTGAGTATGGTTGGGACTTCAACACGCTTTACGTATATGAAGACCGTGGGCGTCTTCACGGATTGATCGAATGGTTTTTTGATTACCCTCTTGATGAAGTCGATCAAAACACCTTCGCCTTTCCGGATCGTGGTCTTTACCACGGCGAACATCTGGTTTTTGAGAGAAGCGGTGAAGACGTTACCGCGGTGATCGCTGCGGGAATTCGTTTTCCCAAGCGACATGGTGCCGGCCAAGGAACGTTTACCATTGATCCTGTGAGACCGGTGGAAGACTTACGTGTCGAAGCGTTGGCAGCGTCACCGCCGGAAGAGGAGGGGGCATTTGTCGAACCTGATTTGATCGAGTTACGCGATTTAGACCGTACCATTCAATATGACATTCGTTACGCGTCAACGAACAACTTCATGCAGGCGGTTTTCTATCAGGAATCGCGCGCATTCCTGCAGCGGCCCGCTGCCGAAGCTTTGCTTCGAGTCCACCACGCTCTTCGGGACCGTGGTTATGGCCTGCTCATTCACGATGCGTACCGGCCCTGGTATGTGACCAAGATGTTTTGGGATGCAACACCCGACAGCCAAAGAATCTTTGTTGCGAATCCGCAAAACGGTTCACGGCACAATCGTGGTGCCGCCGTTGATCTCACGCTTTATGATCTCGCAACCGGCGCTCCCGTGGAGATGGTAGGTGATTACGACGAGTTTTCAGATCGATCGTTCCCACGCTACCCGGGTGGTACCGACCGGCAGCGGTGGCACCGGGAGCTTCTTCGTAGCGTCATGGAGGCCGAAGGATTCTCCGTGTACGAATTCGAATGGTGGCATTTTGACCACGGTGACTGGCCGAGTCATCCGATCCTCAACATGACATTTGAGGCGCTCGGCGTGGCCAAGCCGTCAGGGTGACCTCTTCTTGAGCGCCAGACTCCGGCTGCCAGGAGTGTTGGCACTTATTGGCGCGGCGTGCGTGACCCCGCAACCCCAATCCGATGACCGTTCCGGCCCTTCGCCAACCAATAGTCACATGGAAGCCTGTACCATCACACGTATCGCGGACGGAGATTCCGTTGACTGCGCGGACTTGGGGCGGATTCGTCTCATCGGGATTGACGCGCCCGAACTCAACCAACCGCCGTTCGGAAATCAATCGGCCAGCGCTCTGCGAAAACTCATGCCCGTCGGGTCAAGGGTGCTCATTGAAGCGGGCGTCGAACGCACTGACCGATTTGGGCGATTGTTAGGTCACATCTGGCTGGATAGTGTACTTGTCAATTGGCGGATGGTCAGTGGCGGCTGGGCGGTACTCCTTACCTATCCGCCAAACGTACGGTATGTCGATTGGCTTACATCCGCGCAGCGGGCGGCGCAACACGGCAGAGTGGGGCTTTGGGCCACTGGAGGATTTAGTTGTCTTCCGGTGAGACGACGCCGTGACGAATGTTAGTTGCGAATGTCACTTCCAAACGGTGCGGCGGCAAGACGTTCAGGTGCAAACCCAACATGCCGTTCCAGGTAATTCCTATGCCGTGTCATCAGGTCTTCGATACGATCCGCACGGGCCACGTAACCAGAACCCATCAAATGAGGATTCCAACGCGATGGCCGCGAAAGGCTGGCGGCGAGTAGTGCCGCCTCAGCGCGTGTTAGGCGTTGCGCAGATTTGCCAAAATACGTATTCGCAGCCGATTCCACACCGTAAACGCCAGGTCCGAACTCGACAACGTTGAGGTATAACTCGAATATACGATTCTTGGTCAGCGTTCTTTCGAGTTGTACCGCCAAAAGCGCCTCTTTGACCTTGCGAAGCGGGTTACGCGATGGTGAAAGCCAGAGGTTCTTGGCCAGTTGCTGTGTCAGTGTAGACGCGCCTCTAGGTGGTTCGCCCGTCAGGCGTGCTTGGCTCACGGCCGCGCGAATTTCGGGTACCGAAAACCCGTTGTGCGAGAAGAATTCGATGTCTTCGGCCACCAACACTGCAGCTTTCATATTGGACGACATACGCTCCCAATCGATCCATTCCCATCTCAGGGCCACGGCATCGCCTGATGCTTCGTTCTTTCTCCTGAACGAATCGATGAATGCGGTCGAGGATGGCCTTTGTGATTC
>JAZDDD010000195.1:0-2550 GCA_036679545.1 Gemmatimonadota bacterium
GACACATCCACGCCCGAGAACCAAGGAACGGTCACTTTAATCGACGTTCATGAACCCGTGCCTGAGACAATCTCGATCACTTCGATTGGCTGTTGACGACGGTCAAGGTTCTCGAACAAGAATAACACAAACCGGCCCGATGTTCTGACGCGTCCGACTACCTTCACAAATGCTCTCCCTTTGTCTATCACTCCCTCGCCACCATATATCGCTATGTCAAAATCGACGGACAGAACCTCAATTGAATCCGGTATCGCTAACTGATACCGCCGCACGGGATCATCGGGCCCGATCGGCTTGGGTAGGGTATTTACTTTCGCGCACCCGCTTGCAACCACGCTAACGGCTACCAGAACAGTAAAGGCCAACGTGAGACGATGCATGACGACCCCTCGTGACAGTATGCGTTTGAGCCGAGCAGGTTCTACGCCAATGGCGTTCGCAGCCATACACGTACGTTTCTCCGGTGTTGGTGTCCGCATACTCGTACACCGAGTGGGCACCCCTGTCCTCTTGGCCGGACAAGAGTGCGGCGTCTACCGGATCGCGAAATTGTCTACGTATGTGTCACGTGACCTCGGCGCCGGCGGCGGTGGCCGTTATTCCCACTCTTGTATTCGTGCGGAGATAACTCGTCGCTCGCAGTGAGCCTACATCCTGAACGTCGGTACGGAGCCTTTGATCACAATTCCTTCCGCCTCGTTTGCGACGTTCGAACGCCACCTAACACTCACCGTCCATCAGCTGCGGGCGACTGCTGTCCAGTCGCCCGCGCATCTATGCCGTTAGATTGCGCCTGCGACGCACACGAATCAATAACATCCTTTGAAACGATAGCGCCCGGCCGTCTGCATGGACTTGTTAGGCAGCATGCTCCCGACCCCGGGAACGAAGCCCGAATGCGAAGCGCGTGGCGCTACAGATCGCCCGAGTACAGAGAGCACACCCGATCACCCGCCCACATCGGTGGGGCAACGCCCGCTCGAAGGTAGCCCAACGCCATCAGCGCCCGGCCGCGTACTTCGGCATACTGCAAACCCTGGAGGTCAGCCAAAACCTCCAAGATCGGCTCGCTGTGTAACACCGTCGTGTGTTCCAACAGGGCCAACCCCAACCCTCGCCAACCATCGCCTGCCACGGATTCGGCGATGACTCGGAGGATGGGTTCCGGCGCATCGGTGTCACAGGTCACGAGCTGCCGGAAGTCCAAATAAGCCAAGTGATCGACGCCCCGCAGGGTGGACGGCAGATTCGGGTCAAACAACGGAAGATCCGACGCAAGAAAATCAAAAAAACGCGCGGGAGTGGGCGCAAGAAAGTCGGTCACTAAGATGGACATCCACCCTGTGCGTCCCTCGCGCAGTATGCCGGTCCCCTCAGCGAAAGCACACTCCTGACATTCCGTCTGGTTTCCCCAACGAAGCCGGAAGAATGTCACGTCGTCCCCTGGTTGATGCAATATCTCGGTGTAGCCCCGCAAGGTATCGATCCCCTGCGAATGAGCGAACTCGGCGATTGGCGCGGGGAGCGTACCGGGGTCGAGGACTGGGAGCGCGTCTGGCCCGCATGCAAGGAACACAAGCGCTATGGGGCTCGTCCATCGCGCGCCGTGGGTCCGCGCGGCCCCTTGTTCAAAACCGTCAGAAGACATAATTGAATACTCCATGATACCAAGTTGGGCACTTACGCGCGCCATCAGTGGTATGCAGCTGCACAGATTGGCCGCCGCGTACCGCCCGCACAAGCGCAGACATCCTTGATCCTACATTCGTCCGCGCCCATCTGACCGGCACAGACCCCGACGGCGATCTCTGACGCCGCGCGTGCGACGACCGTGGATAATACTCCGCCCAAACGTATACCCCTCTTGGCGTCAACCCGTCACAACCGATATATGCTCTACAACGATTGAATGCTGCCTAACACTGTCGTCCATCAGCTGCGGGCGACTGCCAATGCTGCCTAACACTGTCGTCCATCAGCTGCGGGCGACTGCCCTCAGTCGCCCGCGCATCTAGGCCGTTAGAACGCGCCTTCGGCGCGCACAAATCAATAACATTCTCTGAAACGACAGCGCCCGGCAGTCTGCATGGACTTGTTAGGCGGCGTGTCCACGACGGGCTATTACACTAGCGCTGAACAACATAGAAGTATTCGGCAGTACCTAGTCCAATGACGCTCGCGCTGGCGATCGATGTCCATTCTTGGAGCGCACATGCTCGGACCAAGCAGACCAGAACGATCAATAAGAATTATTTCTCAGGGATGACAGCACCTTGTTCATCGATGACACTGACTTAGAATCGACACACCAACAACGTCTCGCAGCCAAGAACTCGAAAACGGATTGATTTGCGCCCTCAAAAACCGCATCTCATTGTTGCCTTTCAACCTCGCTGCCCAGGTTCAAGCCTGGATCCTCAGGTCATCGCAGCCGGTTGACATCAACCACGATATTGGTGACCAGAATCGGCCTCGTCAATCAGAATTCTCATCCCTGAGACCATCAGTTTTGGACCGATCATTTCGAACGTGCCGCCCAAGCGCCAC
>JAZDDD010000196.1:0-5558 GCA_036679545.1 Gemmatimonadota bacterium
AAAATGACCGTATAGATGGAGCGTCGCCAACCGGTCAGTTCGTTGGCGCCGAGGTGCAACCGCTCCATCAAAACGCTATTGGGCATTCTTTTTTGACGCTCCGCGATGTCAGAGGCCACAAATTTGGCCAAGGGTTCAAGAAGCACCCGGGGTCAAGGTATCTTAAGACCGTTCTCTCCGGCAGCCCGTAATCCTCCATAGAGAAGGACTCCGCTTGATGACGATTTCGCGAAGGCAATTCCTCCAATATTCAACCGTTGGCACAGCCTTCGGTTTGGGTCTTCCCATCTCATCCGGCAATAGTCCGTTGAGGCGCGTTACCCCGTCTAACCAGTCAGCACTCCGGATATTGGTCCTGGGTGGGACGGGGTTTATCGGCCCGCACATGGTGCAGTATGCGTTAGACCGGGGCCATTCAATAACACTCTTTAATCGTGGTCGGACCAATACGCACCTGTTTCCGGGCGTACAAAAACTGGTCGGTGACCGCAACGGACAACTCGACGCATTGCGTGGGGGTTCGTGGGACATCGTCGTTGACAATACCGGTTACGTGCCGGGGCTCGTCAGGGATTCCGCGGAACTGCTGAAAGATTCGGTCGGCCACTACTTCTACACGTCCACCATAGATGCCTACCGCGATCACCACACACCTGGCATCGACGAGTCGTATCCATTGGCTACGCTACCCGAGGGCGCACCGCACAACCCCGGCCAATATTACGGCCCGCTCAAAGCCATGTGCGAAGAAGTCGTACGGGACGTGTATCCCAATAACCACACCATCGTGCGACCCGGCTGGATCGTGGGTCCTGGTGACAACAATCATCTTTTCACCTACTGGCCGGTGCGTATCAATCGCGGCGGTGAAGTATTGGCACCCGGGACCCCAGATGATCCAATGCAGGTCATCGACGTACGCGACTTGGGAACATGGGTGGTCGATATGCTAGAACGGTCAGAAGCAGGAAGTTACAACGCCGTAGGTCCAGTGATGACGATGGCCGAGATGTTGTACGGATGCCGTGCGGTGACGTCGGCGAGCGTTTCGTTTACTTGGGTCGATGCCAATTTCCTTTGGGATCAAGGTCTGAAGGGTTGGACCGATTTCCCTATCTGGTGGCCGCCCGATAACGACTACGGAGAACCCACGTTTGGTGGCATCATAGGCGGGACGGGAACCCTAAACTTCAATGGGGCGCTCGCGCGGTCGAAGGGATTGCGACACCGTCCATTTGCCGAGACCGCGTTGGATACGCTGAACTGGTATTCTGATACGTTTGATGACTGGCCCGAGGACAACAGACCGGGCGTTCCTGCCGCCCGGGAGGCCCAGGTGTTGGCCGCCTGGCACGCGCGCTGATGGCGCCCCGGTGGCGCAAACAAGCAACGAAAAGCCCCCGGGATGAATTCCGGGGGCTTGTTTCCGTCTAAGTACAAACCGTGGCGGATTAGACCTTTCGGACGTTCTCCGCTGCGGGGCCTTTTTGGCCCTCTACGATTTCGAACTCAACTTTTTGGCCTTCTTCCAAAGTCTTGAAACCTTCACCTTCAACCTTGGAATGGTGGACGAAGCAGTCCTTCGAGCCATCGTCGGGCGTGATGAACCCAAAACCCTTGCTGTCGTTGAACCACTTCACTTGTCCTGTTGCTGGCATTACCGTACTCCCATGTGTGCTGTAATCGGAGACGGCCCTGCCGTAACTCTCGACTACTACAATTTATGCATGACCTCTCGCCCGTCATGCGGGGCTTACTCGGAACAACTCCGAGCCACTTAAATTCATTTATGTGAATCCCCGTCAAACAAGGACCGACATAAATTTAACCGAGTGCTGCGAGAACGCAACACGTGATGCACCCGAACTTATCTTGATATTCGCACTCGGCCCATAGCCAGCTGACCTGAACGAGTGCTGGTTTCCAACGATAAACGGCAGGCCACCACTCGAGCGACCTGCCGTTTGATGATCGAGAAGAGCCAGTGTGGTGTCGCCGAAATACACTGCTATTCGGACCCCCGCATCCCGCCCCGCGGCGTTGCTCATCGTCGCCGTAGCACCGCTATGACTCCTCTTCGCGCCTTCCGGGATCGGGCGCGGTGGCGCCCTCGATAGCTACCATATTTCAGCGACACCACACTAGAGGTCAGTTGCCCACTGAAGAACCAAAACCAAGCAACGGTACACCAATTCCGATAGACAGATTGAAGTCGTTTTGCGTGGACGGAATCTGCAGCGCTTCCGCCACAAAATCCGGCTTATACAGATAACTCTCGCCGCTCACGCGGATAGACAAGATAGGCCCGAGCCGCAGGCCAATGGCCGCGCCGACCGTCCCCGACAGGTCTGAGGTATCCTCAACGCCGGCATACGCATCCCCGCTTCGCTTCAACCAACCTACTCCACCGTTCACCAGGAACGACACAATGCTGGTGCGCGGAATCACTCGGCGCATACGTTCCCGTTCCTTGAATTCCGAATCGATCAGTCAACCAAATGTCCAATTTTCCGCCGAAGGATAAGCTGACCTGCTGCTCGAGCAACGTGTTTGTTTGTCCGTTCGCCAGGTTCATCAAGGCAGTGGTTGGTATGTACACCCCGATATCCGGCGTCAAACTCATCCGCTGTGCATGCACAACATTGAAACCCGTCAAAAGGGTCATCGTCATGCATATCGTCAAGGTCTTTCGCATAGTAGTCCTCCGTAGGCTCTGGACACCGGGCTCGGCAAACCCCGCCAACACCCGCGTATTCCTTATAGAAGTGTCGGCGGACCCCTGCCCTGCTTGAGCCCATCGGCCAACGTGCAAAAAACATGCTGAGATATTGAGGAAATCTATGAAAAACGTATCAAGAGCGACGGCATTAGCGTCGGAAAATAGCGAGGAAGTCAGCACCATACTTCTTGAGTTTGGTCGGACCAACACCGGACACGTCGAGTAGTTCGTCGGTGGTCGTGGGTCTCTGAGCCGCCATGGCCTGCAGGGTTGCGTCACTAAACACGATATAGGCCGGCACGCCCTGAGCATCCGCCAAACGCTTGCGGAGCATGCGTAGCTCTTGGAAGACGGGATCGTCCGGCGGAATGTTGCCGCCACCGGCAAACTTTTTTGCACCGGTTCGACCGTTTCTTGCGGTAGGCGGCCGCGTCGTGCGGCTTCGCGAACGCGAAGGCACAGTCTTGCAAAGCGACTCCGCAGCAACACCCGTGCAAACGTCGCAGTGGGCATCACACGGGGCAATCGATTCGTCGAAATGATCTAGGATTACCTGGTGACGACAGCTTCCCTTCTCGACCCTCCGAAACAACGCAACGGTGGCATTCCGTTTTCTCATTTGGTCAGGGTCTGCGAGGTTGTCGAGAAAACGCTCGTGCATTTTTACGTCGGCCCAGGAGTAAAAGAGAAAGCAATCACTCCGCAGACCATCGCGCCCCGCACGTCCAATTTCCTGATACCACGACTCCGTATCCTTGGGCATGTCGCGGTGAATGACATACCGCACATTGGATTTGTCTATTCCCATGCCAAACGCCACAGTCGCGACCATGACCGGGATGTCGTCCCTTGCGAACTTGTCTTGATTGGCGGCGCGTTCCTCGCCGGGAAGACCTGCATGATACGGTACCGCTCCGATACCATTGCGGCGCAGAAAGGTCACCGTTTGCTCAACGGTTCGCCGAGAAAGACAGTACACGATGCCACTCTCATTTTCACGAGCGCGTATGAGACTCAAGATCTCTTGGCGTGTGTTGCCAGTTCCCTTCTTACGACAATAGATATGAAGATTTGACCGAAAAAACGATCCCTTGTACCCGCCCGGTTTTACCATGCCCAACTGACGCACAATATCCCGTGCTACCCGGCGGGTCGCGGTGGCCGTCAAGGCCAACACGGGAACATTGGGCAGGGTTTCTTTCAATCCGGCAAGCCGACGATACGACGGTCGGAAATCATGCCCCCACTGCGAGATACAATGGGCTTCGTCGATGACAAACAATGAGATCGGCCACTCGGCTACCTGTCCCCCCAACCAGCCATCCAATGCCTCCGGGGCAAGATAGACGAGTTCGTATTCGCCATTTCGTAGCGCGGTGACGCGACGTTTGCGCTCTGCGAAATTCAAGGTCGAGTTGACCGTCGTGACCTTGAAACCGAAGGACTCGACGGCATCGGCCTGGTCCTTCATAAGCGAAATGAGCGGGGATACAACGAGCACCGTACCGGGAAGCATTCGTGCGGGAACTTGGAACGTGAGCGATTTTCCTGCCCCGGTGGGCATAATTCCGATACAGTCCTTGCCGCTAAGAACCGTGTCAATGATGTCAAGTTGGCCTGGTCGGAAGTCCGCATAACCAAAGACGTTGCGGAGAACGTCTTGCGGAGTTGGCCCTCGGTGCATCGTCACCAGTGGATCTATGATACGGTGATCACGATGAATGGCGTGACCTTGGCCGTCACAACACTGGCAACCAGAGTCCGGTGTGAGACGTCAGTTCCACCATTCATTTTGATACGGTGCTCCTGGCCACTCATCGAGGCGACGGCGGCACTTGAATGTGGTTTCCGAAAAACAACGCATTCAAAAACAAACGATTCGTACCACGCCAATAACCGCGGAAGTTTATGTTGTCCACAAAAAGCACAACACTCCCTGACCCCAGACGGTCTGCCAGTACGGATGGAGAACCCCGCAACCGTTCGCGATTGGGCTCTGACATATATCCGCTGAGGTGCGGGTCATCATTAACCAACTTTGCTACCGTACTGTACGGGTTTTTGCTTTCGGCGAAAAACAAATTGTGATCCCGCCAAACCGGAAGGAACCGCTTGCGATATCCAAACCCCAACGGATGAGTGACATCTAAGTCCGCCTCCCAAATCGAGCCTCCAATAACCTGTGCGCCGGCAATGTTACGCGCATCCGCGTAATCGCGACGTGATGCATTAGCCTCGTCATCGTCCTCGTCCTCGTCATCGTCGATAGGCGCACCCACACCGGGGGCATCGATGTTCGGAGTCAACCCATTTCGAGCCACCCACGCTGCCGCCGAACGCTGCGCGATGAGTGTACCGCCTTTGCGAACCCATGTCTTCAGTGCGTCGAGCCGCTCATCATTAAACACACTCCAATTGCCGGAGACAAGTACCAGCACATCATAGTCAGACCAATCAACACGACCCATATCCGACACGTCCACCTTGGTCACCGGCAAGGCGACCCGCTGATCCAACAGATGCCATATCTGACCGGCCTCATACGCCGAAAGGCCCTCGCCCATCGGAATCAATACCCGCGGAGAACGCACAGGTCGAAAACTGCGACTGCCAAGATCAACACCTCGCGCGGACAGTGCGCTCGTGGCACTACGGATCGCAACCAATCCATCACGAGCGGCGCTGGAAACAGCCGTGAAGAGCGAGTCCGCATCCAGCGCCTGAACGGCCACGGGTATCGAAATCGAACCACGTGAAAAGTCCACCTCGCCGTCGGAGGTTTGGGCAGTAAATGGGCTGAAGGCAACTTCGGTGCGAACACCGGCCGCCTGCAGGGACC
>JAZDDD010000197.1:0-2494 GCA_036679545.1 Gemmatimonadota bacterium
CTGCAAGAGATGTTGGGGCATGCAGACGTATCAACAACGCAAATCTATACACACGTTGACCGAGACCACCTGCGACAAGTTCATAGACAGTTTCACCCTCGTGGGTGACTACTCGGCCTTCAACGCGATCACGGGATCCACCTGGCTTGCTCGATGTGCCGGTATGTAGCACGCGGTTAATGCGACGGCGGCGAGCCCGGTGCTGACCACGACAAATGTGGCCGGGTCGGAAGGGGTGACCTCGAAGACCATTCCCGACAGGAATCGAGAAAGGGCCAGGCTACCAACCATGCCAAGAAAAATCGCACTGCCAATCAATATTGCACCCTGCTTCACGATCTGTTGAGTTACCGCACTCCGCTGCGCCCCGAGAGCCATGCGAATACCAATTTCCTTCGTGCGTTGGCTTACCGAATACGACATGACACCGAAGATACCAATGCAGGCCAGCGCCATGGCCATCGCCGCGAACAGACCAAGGGCAATCATGGAAAAACGGGCCTGCGCGAGCGATTCTCCAAGATAAGAATCCATGGTCCGTATATTGTAGACAGGTAAGTTCCCGTCAGTAGCGAGCACTGCGTTGCGCGGTGTGCCGACGAGGGCGATTGGATCGATAGCGGTTCGCAGCACGATCGTCATATTGCTGTTTGTTTGGAACTGGCGATGATTCCAGTACAACATGGACCGCGGCAGTTGTGCGGCCCCTTCGTGGCGTATGTCACCAACGACGCCAATGATTTCTGCAATCAACGTGTCGCCCCACGGCATCGAGATCATTTTTCCTATTGGCTCTTCGTCGGGCCAAAATTCGTCGGTGAGAAACTTGCTCGCGACCACGCGTAACGGACCGTCAGGTGTGTCCCCATTGTCAAACAGCCGCCCCGCAATAAGGGGAATGCCCATGGTCGTGTGGTAGTTGGGGTGAATCCACCGAATATCCGCGACGGGTAGTTCGCCAGCCGCGGGGATTGGGCGGTCGTTGACCCAGAAAGACGTTGCACTTCCTCCTCCGGCCAACGGGAGCCAGGTAATTGCGCTTGCTGCAGTAACACCCGGGAACGTGCTCGCTTGCCGCACGAGTCCATCGAACCACTGTACCCGCTCCTCTTGGCCCGGATAACTTGAGCTTGGCAATTGGATTTGCGCCGTGAGAAGATTGGCGGTGTCGAATCCCACGCCGACCTCTTGGAGTTTCGTGAAGCTCTTGATGAGTAGCCCCGCGCCCGTGAGTAAAACCAATGACAGTGCAAACTCCGCTATGACCAATGCGTGTCGAGTCCGGGTGTGGGTCGGACCGCTCCCGGCGCGACTACCTGTGGACGCGATAACGCGGCCCAGGGCCATCCTCGAAACCTTCCATGCGGGAATGGCGCCAAACAATCCACCGGCAACAATAGCTATTAGAAACGTGAACAGAACCACCGGAGTGCCAACGTCAACTGCGTCGATCCTCGGCAAATTGGTCGGGCCCAGAGCGACGAGCCCTTTGAGGGAAAGCCACGTCACCAACAAACCTGCCGCACCACCGGCCACCGCGAGCACCAGGCTCTCTGTCAAAACCTGTTGAAGCACCCTGTGCCGACTGGCTCCCAACGCAGACCGCAGGGCGATTTCCTGTTCCCGTCCCGTTGCGCGCGATAACAACAAATTTCCAACGTTGGCACACGCAATGAGTAAGACGAAACTGACGGCCCCCAACAACATCAACAATGGGGTTTTCACGTCACCAACGGTTTGTTCGTGAAGACCCTGTTGTGGCATCCAAACGTCTTGTCTCCCTGTGGCATTGAACGAGTAGGGCAGGGGAAAGCTGAACCCCGGCGGAAGCACACCGATAATTTCAACCGGCCGTCCGTTGATGGAGACAGTTTCGCCGAGTACTGTGGGGTCCCGATTGAATCGTCGTTGCCAGAACCCATCGGTGAGCACCATGGTCGTACCCACGCTCGGCTCGTCATCTGATGCGTCAAACACACGTCCCAAGGACGCCGTCGTGCCGGTCAGGGGGAAGAAACTTGCCGAACTGTACACAACGCCAATCCGTTCCGGTGCGCCATTGCCCGTGAGTGTCGCCGACGCCTCGGTTAGCGCTGCGAGTGAGGTGAAACTGACTGCTTTCTCAGACCATGTGATGAAATTTGCCGGCGCCACGTGGTTCGTGGGGCGGTTGCGCACGATGTTGTGCTCCCATACCATGACCAATGATTCGGGCTCTTCGTACGGCAAGGGCTGCAGTATCACACCCCGTACGACACTGTAGATCGCGCTGTTGGCGCCGATGCCGAGTGCCAAGGTGGCCACGATCACGGCGGTAAACCACGGACGGCGCGTCATCATTCGCAGGGCAAAGATTAGGTCTTGTCGCAGTGAGTCCATGAGAAACCTTCGTGTAAGAACCTTCGCAGACCAGGACGGTCGTCGTTTTGTTTTTTGGCGCAGACGCATTCGCAACGCCACCTGCACGACATCTGCGATAGAGCGTATCCAGAAC
>JAZDDD010000198.1:0-7928 GCA_036679545.1 Gemmatimonadota bacterium
TCCTGCCTGTGGATGAGCAAGCGAACCGTGGCACCCGCAATCAACAATGCGAGGACAAAGAAAGCGGCTCGTTTCTCGTCGGGGCTGACGGACATACTCGCGATATGTCACTGACGGTCGCAGATCACACCATCAATTCAACGGTCTAGTCATGAAAAAAACGCGCTATTGGACTCCCCGTGGTGAATCGGTTTCGGGGCGTGTTGCGGTGTTGCTGGTAATTCGGCGTATCAGGGCATTGTCCGGTTGGGGATTCGGGGAAACGGTACGGGTGGCTCCCGAACGCACGTGGCTGCGCGCCATCTCTCGACTCATACCGTGGCGCCGATGCGCGCGCAGCGCAGTGCGATGAGGGAGCCATGCGTACCGTTTCCCCGAATCACGAACCCCACTGCCGCCTTCATTACAAAAGATCAGAATTCCTCTAGATAGTCTCAAAGAACCCGGCGGGCCGGCGAACCACGTGCAGGGTGGAACGATCCACAAGAAGTGCCATTCAGTGGTCGGAGCACCCGGGCAGACACAAGCGGGGTGTGACTCCCGAACGCACATCGGTGCGTGCCATCTCTCAACCCACGCTATAGCATCAATGCGCACGCACCGCGGTGCGATGAGGGAGTCACACCCCGTTTGTGTCTGCAACCCTTCAGCGGCAACGAGAGGTCGCGCGCGCGGATGTTACGCAGCCGTATGGATTCGGTCCTAGCGAACCAGACCCACCGCGACACTACCGACAATCGCCAGGCTACGGGCGCTCAACTTGTCGATCGTGTCTTCGGTCGTGTGGTGATATGGTGGCAACGGGGTTTGTATGATATCGATCGCACGAATACCAACATCCAACAGTGGAATGTGATCATCGGTTATGGCCCCACCAACCGACCCAAGAAACGTGCGTCCGTGACCGAGGTCATTGGCTTTTCGCCATACACGCTCGACAACCTCCGGCGCTCGATTGACCGAGTTCCATTCCTTTTCAAAACGTGCGTTGGCGTCGCCAACCATGTCAAACAACACGGCGAAGAGCGGTTGGTAACCATCCACAAGATTAGCAGCGAAATATCGGGAACCTATCAAGACGTCTTCGTTGGCACCGAAGTCACCATAATCTTCTCCATCGACGAATAAGAGATCGACACCAAAAATGGCTGGCTCGATCTTGAGTTCGTCGGCCAATCGCAATAACACGGCGACGCCGGACGCGCCGTCGTTTGCACCGGGCACGGGCATTCGCCGCTGTGCCATGTTCGAACTCTTGTCCGCGAACGGTCTTGTGTCCCAATGGGCCAGGAACAGTACACGATCGGTGAGATCAGGCTTGATCTTTCCAATGAAATTGCGCAACCGGAGCGTATCTCCATCTGATGTCACGTGTGTGAACGTCTGCACTTCGACCGAGTCGACACGCTGTTGCAGTTGATCGAGAATCCAGTCGCCCGTTTGTCGATGTGCCTCGGTATTGGGTACACGTGGCCCGAACGCCATTTGCGCTTCGACATAAGACAGGGCTACCTCGCCATTGAACTGGATTACCTGCGCGCCCCCTGACGCACAGGCCAAGTTCAATACAAAACACGCCAGCATTGGGATTCGTTTCATCTTATCCGACTGTCGAGGAAGTTGATCTCCATGAACACTGTGAGCACCATCTGTGAAAAACGGCTGGAGATATGGCGTTGATCCGTCAAAATGTAACTGAAACTGGCACCACCGCGCATGTTCGGCGGAAACGCCGTATTCAACCTAACGTCCACTTGCCGCCGACGACTGTTAGACACGGGAGAACACACGCCACCACCCGCACGCTGCAAACATACCGACACATCACTCGAACTCACTGCCACGGATGTCCGCACGTCGCTCGGCAACCGTACTAACCAGCGCGGAGCGCGAGCCGAAAAACTGAGCGTACCGCCCCACCC
This sequence comes from Gemmatimonadota bacterium, assembly GCA_036679545.1. Classification (GTDB taxonomy): domain Bacteria; phylum Gemmatimonadota; class Gemmatimonadetes; order Gemmatimonadales; family GWC2-71-9; genus JAZDDC01. The sequence continues at coordinate 1,923 of JAZDDD010000198.1, forward strand.
CGTCTCTTCATTGCGTGTCAGATTTCCTGACGTCACGAGATCGCTACGAATTCGCCGCGCCTCCCCCGTGGTTACGATTCCGGATACCCAGGTCAACGTGACCGACGGTGTGAAGATTGTCCGGTCCGTTTCAGAAAAAACACCCACATCACTGCCCACATTGCCAACGAACGGACTTGGTCGAAACGTCGATGCTTGGCTTTTTCGGTATTGAGCTTGCGCCGTTACCGTGGACATGACATTTCCCAGCGCCCAGTTTGGGGTATACACCCAGGTAACGAATCCGGAAGGCCACTCGGTTGTCTCCTGCACGATCTGCGATTGGGCCGCTCCACGACGCGCCCACGTCGTAGTCTCCATCTCGCGGTAGTTCACCCGTACACGAAAACCCAGCGGAAGTTGCGATCCCCCAGCGGCGATCACCTGATTCATCTGCACCGCCGACGTGGCCGTCACGCCGTCTCGTTCCCGGAACTCATCGATATCGCCAAACCCGAATTGGTATCGGAAATCGGGGCTAAACGGTGCGCGGTCAAACGTCGAACGCAGCTCCCGACGATACCGAATGTCGGCGGGCAATATCCCTCTCACGAGACGAGCCAGAGGATGCTCCGACCCGAAGGTTACAGCGACCAAACGCGACAGATCCACCGTCGATGCAAGTTCCCGCCAACGCCGGTTGGCCAAAGCCTCCGGGGTCTTCAACGCTTGTTCGTCGCCGGGCAGCGTTGCGACGGCCGCACGTCCATTGGGATCACGCCGAAACAAAAACCCACTTGACAGGGTGAGACTCGGACGTAGCCAGCTATTGATTACCGGCGCCAAGGAAAGATTTGTGTCGAACACACGATCCCGTTCGAACCCTACGTTCCGGCCAAACAATGTTCGTCGCTCCCGATCGACCAGACGTCCAACGCTTGTCGAATCACCATAGTCTTGCAGGTCACGTGTTGAGGAGTAGTTCATTCGGAACCCGAATGAAGAAAACGGCCGGAGATCGACACTTACTTCGTTGCGCCACGTATGCACAATGCTCTGCAGCGGGGTCAAGAGAGAATCTTCCGGTAGTTCGATAGGCACTCTGAACGTTGAGCGCCGTGTGGCGTTGTCGGTAAACGTGGAGAGGAATCGGATTCGGTATGGGTTCAAACGCAATCGTGACGTACGTAACGCCTTGCCGAATTCGCTTTCGCGCACAAACCGCGGCAAACGGTCAAGCAAACTCACGACAAACCTCGGTACTCCCGGTATCGATTGCGGCAACGGTCGATTGTTGTAGTCGACACGGAGCCGTCGATTCTCGGTGGACGACGAACTCAGTTCGGTTGTTTCACTGGCATCGACGCGGGCAACGCTTACGGTGACCGGATCGATGAGCATACGCTCGGCGAGCGTAACACCCCGGCGAGACCTCCGTGCCGTCAGCTGATAGGACGTTAAGTCACTCCGTGGGCGACGCAACCCAATCAACGAGTCCGCCAAAACGTCGCCCCGACGCGTAAAGAAGGGATCCGTGTCGATGCTTTGCCGTTGATAGGAAAAGGGCAAGCTCAAGCCCCAACTCGACGGCAACAATTTGTCCAACCTCACGATCGCGCCGATGCGGTTGGCCGCGTTACCTTGATAATCCGGCGTTTCCTCGAGTTGTCGGAAACGGTCGTTTACTCCGTTTCGTGAGAGTGTCACTTCCGCGAAGTCTGCGACAACGAGTCGGGCCTCGAATGCATGCGCAACACCGAGATCGTCCACGAACTCGCCGAGCCGAATGTCGTCCACCCACAATTCGGCAGTGGGAATGACGACAGATTCTTTTTGTCGATACATACCCACCGCGACCTCGGCCACACGCGCAAGATTGGGCGGTGAGATACCCGGATCTTGCACATGAACCATGTACGGGCCATCACACGCAATGTACGCCCCCGGGTTGCCACCGCACTCGCGGAATCCGGACGGCGGTTCGCCGGCCAACCAGGCGGCTTCCACGCGAGAACGTAACTGCACCCACCGCTCCAAATCGACGACTACCTCGGGCAGCCAATCAGCCGTATTCGAGGGAGTGCGATACAGATAAAAGTTGTTCTCGTCCCGCCCCACTTTTATGAAAAACAGAAGATCCTCCTCCAACCAACCGACACCGCGCCCGCGCGCCCACACACGCAGTGTCCTGAATTTGAGGAAGTTGCGATCAGACTCTCCGCCAAAACGAATAAATGTTTCGGCTCGCTCATCGGCACGAAGATCGGTTGCAAGCAAACGCAACGATCGCTCGTTAATCTGCTGTGTTGCGAACTGTAGGGAGGCTCCTTTTTGATCAGCTTCGTTTTGGACGTTGGGTGGGCTGGTATAACCGAGATCCACATTTTCCGTGGACACCACCGAAGCAATGACCTCACCGTGTGGCTCGCCCGTTTGACCGGACAAACCCGCAATGGGCGTGTCCGCCCGCTTCAACCATGGTGCGCCGACAAGTCGCATACGCGCTAGCGCGATTGAAAATTCCTCTTGGTTCACGCCATTGTCGGGTGTGACAACCGTAATTCGCACCGACCGTACTTGCCGCAGATCGGGCGACCCTACCAACGCCGTGTCCGTTTGAAATGGGATGCGGTACAGTCGCCAGGTAAACGACGTATTGTTGACGTTAGGCAGTGTGAGACCGTCTCGAACGACAAAACGCTCATCGCCCACGCGAAACGCGTGACGAATAAAATCCTCTTCGCCAGCGCCGACCATGACATCAAGTCTGTTGTCGCCGTTGAGATCCTCCGTATCGGGACGACCGTTTCGACGTGTGCAACGCGCATTCAAACTCCCCAATGGAAACACGGGAATACCGACCGCAAACCCCTGCTCACAAACGGCCACATCCGTCTCCAACACTCCAGTGGCACTATTCCTCACCGTGGGTAGCCGATCGCCGTGAATTCCTAGATCGTGAACGACGGCGTTAAAAACATTCGTGACCGGGTCTTTTTCGCCATCCAGCACTGATTGGCCTAGGAATTGGAAACCGGTGAAGACGGTATCAACACCGACCGTGGTAAATGCATCGGGCCCAAACGCCACGGCGTCCTCCGCGACCGTCCCAAAGTCGATGACAATCATTGCGTCTTGCCGGCGGGCGGTCAAAGCAAAATCCTCGGCCAACCAAAACTCGAGAAACTCTGTGCGTGACAGGTCCAAACCGAGACCGGAGCGGTCTAACGGTTGCGTGATGCTGCGCCAGCGAGGACCGGGGGTGAATTGACGCCGCCACCGTGGATTGCCCGTGACCGGGTCCGGCGCACCACCGACGGTGTCCGGTTTTAACGTCATCCACAACAACGTTTCTATCTGTTGCGACGCACCAGTCAACACGATAGTCGAGTCGATCTGCTGCGCGCCGACTTGCAACGCGCGACCGTCGATCTCGATTGCGTTTTGCCATACGAGGGGTACAGCATCGGTTGGGTCAAACCCGCCACTCAAACCCAAATGGGTGAGTGGGACTCCCTGACCCACGGCGGGACGACTCCCGAGTTGAAAACGCGTTTCGTCCATACTGACCCTGAACGACGATTCGCCTTCGAACTCCTCAATGTATGCTTCACCAGCCTCGTTTGAATTGGGACGCGAAATAGCCACTTCGCCGTTGATTTCCAACGTTGATGGAGCATCCGTCCCCAACAACGGAATCGCGTCCAACATGCGTGTCAGCCAGTCCGCCCGGAACTCTAGCTCACCACTCAAACCACCCATAAACATCGCTTGAGGCTCAAAACCCAATGGCGGCCGATTGAGTGCGGTGCGTTCGCGTTGAAAAAGACCAATCGCATCAATCCGACCACGAGTCCCAAGATTGTATGTGCTGGCAAAACCGAAAACGTTTCGCGGCCGTATGTCAAACTGTTGATTCTCTTCGAACTGCACGGACACCTGTGTGGGTCCAGTAAACAACGTGTCGGCATTTGGGAACGTGATGACACCTAAGTCGTAAGAAATGTCATAGTCGCGCCCACGCACCAACTCCCGATCACCGATGCGCACTGTTTCGCTGCCGCGTTGCAGTTGAATGGCACCAAGACTCACCTGAGAGCGATCACCGGAACCGGTAGCCTCGTAGCTCAATTGCAACTGGTATCGCGTTGGCGGTCCTTCCGTCCGCAACAAGTACGTGGGTGTCCGGTACAATGAGTCGTTCCGTTCACCAAGCTGCAATCGGGAGCTATCAGCAAAGGGCGTTAAATGTGGGAAGACGATAAACCGACCACGTATGGGTTGACCACCATTGGGGTCGCGTTCACGCGGGAAAACGCGATTAAATTCGTCGATGACGGAGGGGTCGGTGGATCGGGCAAGGTTGAGTCGAGAGAGGTAGGTCCCGACTCCATCGAGCGGACGCTCCGAGTCGTTGACCAACAGCGTCACACCAATCGACGGCCGGCTGATTTCTCCACCACCCAGCCGATACACATTGCGCATCTCGTGCAGGAATGTGGGCGCCTCCGGTCCTCGTCGCGGTTCGTGAATCAAACGAAGCGTGTCGCCGATGCCGTTGGTCGCCGGGAAGGTACCCACGGTGTCGCCGGAGGCAGTGACAAAAGAGACCGCCAGATACTCCTCGTTGCTGACTCCACGTCTCAACGCCAACCACAAACTTGACGGGTCTAGGTAGTAATCAGCTCCCTCCACCAACAACTCCCACGGGAAGGGGCCAACACGCTGGGGGCTGTCGTCACGAATCGCGACCGCGTCGATACCGCCGAGGTTGGGGCTCGATACGACCTGACCCGACTGGGCGCGTAATCGGTACACACGAACATCGACCGGGCGGAGATCCGCGGGGACCTCTTCCGGCCGAAGATCGACGATGTCCAGATCGGGATATCCCGGTACATCCAGGGGATCGGCCACAAAGAAGAACCGACCCGGTTCAAAGTCTAAATCGCGGATCTCGCGTTCGATACTCTGGGTGGTCTGGTCTCCGATAGTGAACACACGAGACCGGACCGACGTCCCTTTTTGCTGAGCCAAAATGGCCCGAAACTCCAGCGGGCCGACTTGAGCGTCCGCCTGAATTCCAAACGAATTGGTGGGTATCGCAGATGTGATGAAACGGGACGTCGGCAAGCGAAAATCCAGATTTCCGACTTCCACACGCCGAACCACTTCGTCCTCAAGACCTTGATATGAAAAGCTAATGGTGTTGTTGGCACTGAATTCGCGGTCCGGGTCAAAATCGACGTTGACGTGGAGACGCTCCGCGAGCACACCACCGGCCCTTATGTCGAATCGAGGCGCCAACGCCGGCGTGGGGAATCCGCCCCGGCAGCCGGATGCAGGGTTCGCGACTTCGCTGGCCGTGCAGTTTAGATTCCGGAGCTGATCAATGCGTGTTTCAATACGGGCGTTGAGTTCCACGTTCAGGTCGGCACGGGTCCGCGGCACCGGATTGTTCCCCGGAAATCCGACGGGGTCATCCGGTGGAAGGCGAACCACAGGCGTATTCCTTGAGAGGGCCAGACGGGTTAGAAAACGGGCCCTCCAACGTGCCGCGTTCGATTCGCCCCGTCGTTGCTCCAACTGGCGAAACCAACGGTCAACGATGAGGCCGGGGGGTACCCGTCTTCCGAAAAGCCCGCCATCCTGAAAATTGGGATTGAGTCGGAGAGACAGGGCGGGCGTATCGAAGTGAAAAATTACCGCTGGTAACTCCTGCGCCCATGCAACACTGCAGGGGACAGAAGTTACGGCCAAGACGATGGCGAAGACGGCAAGAGCGCGCGACACTTTCAAAGTGGAAGCGGGTATGCCCTCTGAAGGGCGAGGGACCCAATATAACGGCGGCCCCAAGTCGTTACAAGGTTAGGAGTTACGCAATCTAGTGTCGATATTGAGCAGATACCTTCTGCGCTCACATTTGGTTCCGTTCATATTCGCCCTCTCGGCGATGACCGGGATAATGTTAGTGAATCAAATCGCCCGGCGCCTGCGCGACCTCGTGGGTAAGGGTCTTCCCTGGAA
>JAZDDD010000199.1:0-2650 GCA_036679545.1 Gemmatimonadota bacterium
AGAGCCACTCCCTAGCCGACTCACGCAGCGTCACGGGAGAATACGCTTCCAGCAGACCGCCGTGTGACTCGCGGCAATGAATGCGTGCATCGCTACTGAAATTGGATCGTCCTTTCGACGTTGCGTGTCGGGTGGAGCAGCCAGTGGTTGCTCTGGTTCCCGCAACTGGTGACCACGGTCTAGAATTCGAACTTGCCGTTGGTGCCAATCTCCGATTTCACGTAGGTGATCCGGCCGTTGAGATTCTCGAAATCTCGCCCCGCATCGCAAACCTGCGCGGTCGCTCCGCGTCCGATTGGCAGAAATCCTTGACCGTCAAGAAACCCTCGCAGCGGAACTGTCCGCATTGGACAAACCGCAGGACCGGATCGCCCAAGTTGACCCATTCGCCGTCCCGGCGGATTACCTCCACAGCTAGATAAATCTTGATTCCAGTTGTCAAGCATCTTCAATTATTTTGGACGAAGGCAAGCCAGTCGTTTGCTCGTGTGGGAAATCGTTAGGAAGCGACCGGGTGGCCCGGGGCGGTTTCCCGCCCCAGGCTCCCACAGACCCGTACGGGCACGCATTAGTGCATACGGTTCCTCAAATCAGGGTTTCGCTGCGTGACTCGGTGGACGATACGAGGTGCAGGCAACGGATACCGCTTTACCAAAGCGTTGAACCGATCCCAAGAGAGTTCGCGTTGACGATTCCGGCGGTTAAGCCGAACCTCGTGGTGAAACCGATGTAGCGCGGCATAGTTTCCATTGATCCCGTAGTACGCGTAGTGTCCGTGGAGTTTCTGACGCAACTTGAGATGTTGCTCGCTGACAGGCCGATGTCGATTGAGTCGACACCATTGTGCGATGCTCTGCACTGCACGCCCAAAGCGACTCGGTGCGGTCTTGCGTTTGACAGCCCAGTTCCCCTTACGAGTCTTCCCCCAATAATGAGTGAAGCCCAGCAAGGTGAACGTCTCCGGACGTGTGCTTGAGCTTCCCGCCTTGTCACTTGGAAGTGACGGCGACCGAAAACAAATCAAGCGAGTCTTGTCCGGGTGAACTGTCAGGCCATACTTGGCAAAACGTTTTGGAAGGACTTTCATGATGCGATGGGCATCTCGCTCGTGGCGAACCCCAATCGCGAAGTCATCCGCAAAGCGAATCAGAAAAGCTGGCCCCGCAAGTCGTGGCATCACTTCTTCTTCAAACCACACATCCAGCACGTAGTGCAGGAAGACGTTCGAAAGTATGGGTGAAACCACTCCGCCCTGGGGCGATCCGGCGTCGGGGTAACTCACGTTACCGTCTTCCATCACGCCTGCGTTGAGCCACTTATGAATCAGCTTCTGTAAAACTCCGTCACGTACCCGACGGTGGAGAAACGTTCGCAAGTGTTCGTGACTCAGATGGTCAAAAAACTTTCGGATATCGACTTCCAGAATCCAGCCACCTCCGGCGGTCATCGCCTGTTTCCTGAGCGTCCCCAAAGCCATGTGCGCTGATCGTCCAGGACGAAAACCGTACGAACAGTTCAAAAAGTCCTGTTCGTAGATCGGCTCCAACAGCATGACGATGGCCCGTTGGAGGACCTTGTCCTCCAACGTGGGGATTCCAATCGGGCGGACCTCGGTCGAGGAACTTCCTTTCGGAATGTAGACTCGCCGAACCGGCGGTGCGCGATAGCTGCCTGACTTGGCTCGATCAAGAAGCCGTCGAAGGTTGCCTTCAAGGTCTTGTTCGTATTCCGCTGCCGTGACACCATCGACTCCAACCGCTCCGCTTTTGCGAGTCTTTCGGTACGCTTCAAAAAGCCAGTCAATGTCCATGAAGTAAGCCAGAGACGTGAAGGCCATTTCCGGCGATTGTCTCGCCAATTCAGCTATCCGTTTCTGTTTCGTGGACACAGTGTTCGAATTTCGATGCATTCGATGTGTTTCCCAAAAACGGTTCCATGATTCGATGCCTCGCTTCCCTCCGTCGGGTCCGACAGGGAGTCGTTCCCCGAGTTCAACGGTACTATCAAGGCACTATGACTTCCTGCCGCCCATCCCGCGTCACTTCGTTGCCTTCGTTCAGCGGTACCACAAGGTCGCACTCGTACGTTCGCTCTCACACGACAAGTGCCATCGCATGAGCCTGGAGTTGGTAACCCGGTATCTCCTGCCGGGAGTTACTTGTGGAAACGACAGGACCTCCCAAGTTCCTGGGCGACCCCAATGTCCGTTTGCGCGTGCTCTACGACTCCGACGAGTCGGTTGATCCAGACCAGATGACGCTCGTAGCGTCGATTTTCAGAACAACCGCATGGCCCCTGCTACAAGAACGACAAAGGCACTCGCAAGAAACAACCTTTCGAAGCTCAATCACACCGCTTTCGGACTAGCTGTCTACGCTTCGTCACATTCGTTACCTCATGGAACGCAAGACTCGCTTCCGGCCGTTGGTCAGACGCTACCGGACGGGCTTTTCACCCGCAGGGTCACGATCAGAGGTTTCAGATTCACGTCATGTCAATCTTCCCCCTCCGCCAAGCTTCTTGGCGCAATCCCATTCGTTGTTGAAACTCTTGAGGGTCTCGCTGGTGAAATCGTAGGTTGGCGGGTTTGGACTTGCAATGGTTCGGCCTGTTTCTTCCTCGCCTAGGCGATGAAGAAACAGGGAGCTTC
>JAZDDD010000002.1:0-3617 GCA_036679545.1 Gemmatimonadota bacterium
AGCTGAGCACTTGGTGTTAGAGAAAGGTTTGCGCTCGGTGCCCACGCACACCCGAATCCGAAACTGAAAAACAGAAGATTAGTGGAGAGACGGAATGCAGACTGTTTCATGACGAACGATCTCTCACGAAGGGAGGCACTCGCTGTTGAGCCTATGGCCTCGGTAAGACGTCGTCAAGATGCGTATCTGCCGTAAGATCAGATGAATAAACGGAATCGAGTGGAATGAGTGACCTCGTTGCCAACGATTTCGAGAGCACACAAAGCACTTCTTAGTCACCACTAAAGTGGGCTTGCTGATCGTCGTCGTTGGGGTGAGTGCCGATGCGAGTGCCAGTTTGGCTTCGGCACTATGTGACCAGGTAACTGACTACTCCAACTAATACCGCTCTTGCTAGTCTACCGCGCTGAGATTCGTCACGATTGGACAAACGCGCTCTAACACTGTCGTCCATCACCTGCGGGCGACTCGCCGAGAGTCGCCGCTCATCTATGCCGTTCTTACGCGCCTCCGGCGCGCACAATTCAATGTTTCCTTTGAAAACGCACGCGCCCGCCAGTCTGCATGGACTTGTTAGGCCGCCGCGCATCTTCATCCCCACACTACGCGCACCTCAGGCCAACGGACACTGTATCGTTTGCAAACGACCCGATCTCGATACGTCGCAAGGCTCACACGCCTCGGATTCCGCCGAACAACCATACCCATCAAATCCTCAAGGCCAAGGGGCGCAATTACCTTCATCTGGCCACCGGCCTCAAGCGTCACGGCCACGGCCGTCCCGGTCTCCGGCCATGAGGCGACGGCCTCCTCTAACGAACACAGTGCGGCCACCGAGTGATCAAACACTTCATGAAACCACAGGTGAACACCGGCTTGATTCGTCACCTCCCATGGTAGATCGGGAACCGTCTGTCGCAGCTGATCTTCCACTCGTAAATCGCGTCCTCGCGACACGTCTGATGGATCGAAATAGGCCATGTCGATGTCCCGCGGCAGCTGCGTGGTGTGATTCATGCCGAGTGCATCCCACACGGCGTCGCGTACCGCGCCGGCGCCAATACACCAATTCGGGATCTGCACCCTCGCAACTGCCGTCAACGCTTTCCACGTTGAGCACTGTTTGTCACTCCACATCCTCGTATTTACCAGCCCCGCGCACTACCACACAACCGTGGCACTGAACTGAAACCGCCCTGTTCTCCACCATCTTTAAGGCGGCCTAACACCGTTGCCCATCACCTGCGGGCGACTCGCCGAGAGTCGCCCGCGCAATTGTGCCGAGAGAACGCGCCCCGCAGCGCGCACAAACGCAATCAGTACTCCTTTAAAACGGACACGCCCGCTGGTGCATGGGCTTGTTAGGCGGTTTGGACGATCCGAGTGCCCGATCCTCGACCAGACACCCCTTTGTCGGGCACCCATCTCTCACCTCGCACCGCTCGCCAGCACCTACGATTGTCTCCACTTTCGGTGCCCACAATAGTCTACAGCCGCTCACAAATCATGCACCGGCCAGTCACGGGGCCGCGACGAGCTCGGCTGTGTACGGTGTTGGGCAACGTCTGTCGATGCCAGCCACCACAAAAAAATTCATTCCCTTCTACGCCAATCACCGCAACCCGCCGCATCAGCTCACCTGGGACGCCCGCGACGAGTCCCCGAACTCCAAATCCGCCTAACACCTAGTAGCCTGCGGGCCAACGTACGGCCCTCAAATCCACGAAAAGTACATTATCCGTAACATAAGCGATCCTATTTCCGTACCCAACAACCGTGCAAGTCATTGCCGCACATTACTTTGTACACGGCACCACGTTTCGGAAAGGCTGCGCACGAGACAACAATCCCGACCCGGCCACTTGCATCCAATTCCATCCCAAAAGGACGCAAACCCTGTGCAGAATGATACTCTCGCATCGGGTAATTGGGGCAGCTAAACCCAAGACACAACATGACTTGGATGTGTCCCGCAGGGACTCCACCGGCGGCTAAACTTGCGCCGCGTGTGACAATAACGATTCGGGCTACCTACCTCGCCTATAGCAGATCCGCAGGACTCCGCACACCTCTGCCACCGCGATTCAATACATGGGTGTAGATCATCGTCGTTTTGACGCTACGATGACCAAGTAGCTCCTGCACTGTCCGAATGTCGCAACCGCTTTGCAGCAGATGGGTCGCAAATGAATGGCGGAAGGTGTGGCATGTGACACGTTTCGTGATTCCGGCTGACACTGCCGCCACCTTCACAGCCCGTTGGACGGCACTGGGATGAAAGTGATGCCGGACTTTCAAACCTAGTTTGTCGGACATGACGCGGGTGCGAGCGGGGAATACGTACTGCCACGAAAGTTCTACTGGAGCGTTGGGATATTTCCGATGCAACGCATGCGGAAGCTCCACGTGACCTCTTCCACGTTTGAGGTCTCGTTCGTGGAGACGAGCAACGACCTGGAGGTGAGCTTCCAGATCCGGCACTAACGACTCTGCCAACATGGTCAACCTGTCGTGATCGCCCTTGCCGCTCCTGATGGACAACTCGAAACATTCGAGATCGATATCCTTGACCCGCAACCGTAGACACTCGAGTAATCGGAGCCCGGAAGCGTAGAGCAGCTGAACCATCAGGCGTTTTGGGCCCTTGAGTTGGGCCAGCACAATTTTGACCTCCTTTTGAGAAAGGACTACGGGTAGACGCGTGGATTGCCTCGGGCGTATGCTGAGACCGGGGTTTTCAATTGTTCGTCCGAGCACATCGCGATAAAGGAACAAAATTGCACTCGCGGCTTGGTTGTGCGTTGACCGGCTGGCAGCGCGTTCGTTTGCTAGGTGCGACAGGAACTGAACGATCTCCAGCTCGCCGAGCGCTGCGGGATGTCGTTTGCCGTGGAAGACGATGAACCGCCGAATCCACGACGCATAGGTCTGCACAGTGCGCTCGCTGAAGTGCCGTGCACGCATGGCCTCGCGCGCTCGCGTTAGTAGCTTGACACGGGGTGCAGTTGTTTTCGTTACGTTCAATGCTCCTCCTTACCACCTATGTTGGTGCGGGTCGTTGGATCCACCATCCAAAAATCCAGAACACCATTAAAAAACTTTCGGCCCGGACACACTTCCGCGTTTGGACGGGGCTCCAGGCACCCCTATCGGGACAGGATTCCCTCTGCCGTGCGCCGATCGTACGCTCGCCATACGCGGCTACCTGACCGGCACACTAAGAACGATTTTGGGCGATGTTCAACTACTCCACCCGATTCGGCCAACACACCGACCGTGCTTGGACGAGGAGCTCCAGGCACCCATCTCGAGACGGGATTCCCTCCGCGTTTACCCAAGCACGCTCGTACCAGGCTGAGCCTGACGCACGCTAAGAAACGACGTTATGCGATGTCCAATACCCCGATCGATCTGGCCAACACACCCTACCGTGCTTGGACGAGGGGCTCCAGGCACGCCTCTCGAGACGGGATTCCCTCCCCGGTTTGCCGATGGCACGCTCGTAACAGGCTGCGCCTGACGCACGCTAAGAAACGACTTTATGCGATGTCCAATACGCCGATCGATCTGGCCAACACACCCTACCGTGCTAGGACGAAGAACTCCGGGCGGCACCC